>JAZUPX010000066.1:0-5126 GCA_045605405.1 Clostridia bacterium | reverse complement strand
TTTAAACCCTTGAAGGCTTTATCTATATTATTTATATTCTTTAGCAAGTTTTTCAAATGAGGGAAGTGATTTTTCAATCATTTCGGTTGATACACAGTAAGAAATTCTTACATAACCGGGGTAACCGAAGCTGTCACCGGGTACAATTAGAAGTTCATATTTCTTAGCTTTTTCGCAAAAATCTCGGGAGCTTTCTTCAAGTGCTTTTACAAAGAGATAGAAAGCACCGTCGGGCTGTGCAACCGTGTAGCCGTATTTTGAAAGAGCACCACAAAGAATGTCACGGTTTTTCTTATAAATTGAAATATCCGCAGTTTTTCCGATACATTTGGGAACTATTTTCTGGAAAAGGCTTGGTGCACATACAAAGCCGAGAGAACGACCTGCACCGCATACTGCAAAGTAAACTTTCTGCCATTCGTTTGCAGTATTGGGTACAAGAACGTAGCCAATTCTTTCACCGGGAAGTGAAAGGGACTTACTGAAAGAATAACATACAATTGTGTTGTTGTAATAGTTGGGTACAAAAGGCACAACTACACCGTCTGTATAGACAAGTTCACGATAAGGCTCGTCGGCAATGATGTATATGTCCTTACCGTAAGTCTTTTCTGCTTCGGAAAGAACAGAGGCAAGCTTTTTAATTGTATCTTCGGAAAAAACAACGCCCGAGGGATTGTTAGGTGAGTTTACAATTACTGCCTTGGTATTTTTGTTAATAGAAGATTTAAGGGCATCAAAATCAATTTGGAAATCCTCTTCACGGCATTTTACAATAACGGGAGTCATTCCTGCCTGATTTATAAATACAGTATATTCGGGGAAAAAGGGTGCAAGCACGATAACCTCTCCCTTATCCTCGGAAATAGCGGAAAGGGAAATAGTAAGAGATGCCGCTGCACCCACCGTCATATAGAAATTGTCAGCGGTGTAGCTTGTACCGAAGTTTGTATTTACATAGTCAGCACAGCTTTTTCTTACATCGGGAGCACCCTGTGCAGAAGTATATCCGTGAAGTGCCACGGGGTGAGTATTCAAAACAAGGTCGGAGAGAGCTTCCTTTACACAATCAGGTGCAGGAACACTGGGGTTGCCGAGACTGAAATCAAATACATTTTCCGCACCGATTTCTGCCTTTCTCTTAAGTCCGTATTCAAAAAGCTCGCGAATTTCACTGCGACGGCTTCCTAATTCATACATTTTTTGTGATACCATAATATTATCCTCCTAAGTAGTTTTTAATCTCTATTTCCATATCAATATCTTTTTACTAATTATTTATTATACTACAAATATTTAACAAAAACAATACACACAAAAAGAAAATCTTCTTTAAATATTGACCTTTTTATGGTTATAAGATAAAATAGTATCAATCATATTTAGGAGTATTGTTATGGATATTCGAGAATTTAAAAATACATATAAAGAATATTGCCCCTCTCTTGTATGGGATTGGTGTGCAAAGCCCACCGCTGAGGAGATTGACGCAAGGCTTCTGGAATTTTCGGAAATGGGGATTCCCCGCGTTTACATACGCCCGTCAAAGGGACTTGTTCTCCCCTATCTGTCGGCGGATTATTTTGAGCTTATCCGCACCGCTGCAAGAAGAGGCGGAAAATACGGAATCAGTATTGTTATATGCGACGAAAATTCTTCCATAAGCGGGAATGGCGGTGGAGAAATCACAAGTGTAGGCGATTACAGATGCCGTGACATTCTTAAAGTAAAAAAGAGTGATACAGAAAAGTTTGACGAAATTATTTCCGAAGATGGCGAAAATGCTCTTGTTCTGCGTGATATGAGTAAGCTGCGTACCTCCGGCAGAGTTCCCTTTGCCGATATTACGGACAGATTTGTTACAGAATGCTTTGTTGATGCTGTATACAATAAATACTTCCGTGAATGCAAAAGGTTTCTCGGAGTGGAGATTGAGGGATTTCTTACAAACATTGATTTCCCTGAAAATTTCGTGCCTTACTCAAAATCCGCCTTGAAAAAGGCTGGAGCAGTTGTATCTAAAAATTTACTCACAACCGAAAAAGAATCTTATATAAATTCTGTAAGCGAATGTATAGGCGAAAACTTTACTGCGTTTTTGAAAGACGAATGTAAGAAGAATGAGCTTTCCCTTTCTGTAAGCATAGGCGGTGAAAAAAGCTTCTCACGGCAGATGCAGTATATGAAAGCCGATTCCTTATCCCTTTGTGTAGACACGGAAAATCCTGATTTTGTAGAAATCAAGCTTGCACAGACAATTTGTGAGCAGTTTGAAAAACCTTTCTTTGCAAGGCTTCTTCTCCCCTCTTTTGCACCTTGCTCAAAAAGATACAATTCAGCTTCATTTATGGCATCTTTCGGTGTCAACGGAGTTATTTATGACAGCGTGGCATTCTCCCTTTCAGACAGAAGAAAGTATGAAAAACATACAGCCACGGTTTCAAAGTTTTCGGAAAAAACTATCTCCGACAAGCTTGCAAGACAATGCTTTGCAGGAGCAAATACCAAGACCGATACAAAAATTCTCGTTATATACAATCCTGATTCAGACATCCTTTTTAATGACATTGCAAACAAGCTTCTTCTTTCGGGTGTTTCTTTCCATATGATGGAAAAGAGTGTTTTTGACAAAGTTACAAGGTTCGGTAAAGACACAGTTACGGCAGGAAAATATGAGTACTCCACAGTAATATCCGACAGTACAACCATAGACGGTTTTGACGGAAACATTATTAAGGCTGATTTCGATTTTTCGGCAGAGAATCTTCTTTGCGGAAATTCCGTAAAAATAGAAACGGATAAAGACATTATTATAAATCGCAGGACAAACGGTAATGATGAATATATATTTATTACCTCACTCGGTGAAGATACTTCCGTTACTGCATATATCTACGGCAAGAAGCTTTTTGCTGCAGACAGTTCAAACGGTGAACTCTATAAAATACACGCTGATGACGGAAAGTGCATATTTACCCTGAAAGCAGGAAAAACAGCTATGCTGATATATTCGGCGGAGCTTAATGAGGATAATGCACCTCCCTACACCGACGATATTGAATTTACACCCCACACAGTAAAAAGTGAGGTACCGTTTGCCCTTGCTTCTGCAGAGGAAAATATTCTTCCTCTCAAGAATGTTAATGCCTGCTTCGGCAGAAAATCATTCAGGGAAAACAGTATTGATAATCTGCACAAGGAATTTTACTCTCTTAATGACGGTGAAACGGTTAAGGTCAAGTATCCCTTTGAAGCAGACCTTGAAAATATAGGTGATGTTAAGGCATTTGTTGAAAATGCGGATAATATCGAATATGCAGAGCTTAACGGAAATAAGCTTGTCGGGTTTACTCCCTCGGATAAGGACCCGAGATTTAGGGGAGTTGACATAACACCGTATCTTTCAAACGGCAGAAACACTCTTGCTCTGGGATATAAGAAATCGAATAACTATAACCCCGATTTTTCAAGCTTTACACCGTCGCATTTTTATTCATATAACATCACATCATTTGAGCCTGTATATCTGTGCGGTGATTTTGATGCAACGGACAGTTCGCTTATAAGACTCAACGAATATGAAAATGATATTACCAAATCGGGAATGGCATATTATTACGGACCTCTTACTTATGCGGCAAAATTACCCGACAAGGATTTGAGTGACTGCATCTTATCAGTACACGGTGATTTTGATATCTGCCGTATAAAAATCGGCAAGCGGTCATACACATTCTTCAGTGAAACACCTATGCTGGAGGTATTCAACCTTGACTGTGGTGCGGTTGCAGAAATTACAATCTACAATACCCCCTACAATCTTCTCAGAAGCAGTAAGGAAGAAGCAAAACCATTTGGTCTTGAAAAAATTGAAATATGCAGTTTTGAGTATTAAAAAAGTCACCCCTCGAGGTGACTTTTTCACTTACTGATTTTTTTGTCTTTGGTAGTTTAGAATAAATATTCCACCGCAGATAAGAACGAGTGCTGAAATAAGGTTTAACGGTGAAACTGTGCTTTTTTCTGTCAGCATAAGGTTTGACAGAAGTACGCCGAAAACGGGAGTCATGAAGCTATATATACTAACCTTGGAAACGGGGTTGAACTTGAGAAGCACACCCCACAATGAATAAGCAACTGCAGAAAGCAGGGACAGATACAGCATAACACCAAAAGCCACCGGACTGTTTATAGTGATTACTCCTCCTGATAACAGTCCCACAAGAATCATTACAGAGCCGCCCAGTATAAACTGATAACCACTGATGATAACGGGGTCTTCTTTACTCGAATACCTTTTCATAAGAGCACCCGATATACCATAGGCAAAGTTTGAAAGAAGAACACATCCGTCACCTAAGTTAAGGTTCATACTAAGTCCGTTAAGGTTAATAAGCACTATTCCTGCAAAACCGATTATGCAGGCAATAATCTTTTTAACAGTAAGCTTTTCCTGACGGAATATAAGGGTTGCACAAAGAATGGAAAAGAAACAGTTGGAACCGCTTATAACAGTACCTTTTACGCCCGTTGTAAGAGAAAGTCCTATGTAGAAGAAAAGGTACTGGATAATAGTCTGAAAGCAGGAAACCGTTGCTATTGCCTTAAGATTTTCTCTCTTGGGAAGCAAAAACTTTCTCCGTGCAATACTGTATATAAGTACGGTCAGCACACCTGCAAAGAAAAATCTTACCCCTGCAAAAAGAATTGTTGACGGTACATTATTTTCTGTACGGATAAGCTGATAGCCAAGCTTGATAAAAGGTGTTGCACTTCCCCACAAAGCACAGCAGAACATTGCCGCAAGGGCAACTATAAAAGTATTTGTTAAAAGCCTGTTGTTTGAGTTACTCATCATTTATTCTCCTTAGTACATTGTCCTGTATATGATACCACGGCAGGGGGAAAATAGCAACAAAAAAAGCAAAATTTATTTGACAGTTTGTTTTTTATAATATAGAATTAAAACATTGAGAAGATGACAAGGAGAAATTTTAAATGTTCAGAAGATTTTTACGGTATTACAGGCCGTATATATGGCTTATTATAATAGACCTTTTCTGTGCGGCTGCATCTACTGTATGCGAACTTGCATTTCCGCTTATTGTACGTAAAATCACCAACAC
>JAZUPX010000065.1:0-7972 GCA_045605405.1 Clostridia bacterium | reverse complement strand
CCGATTAATCCCCAGTTGATTGCACCTATAATTGCTATTGTTAAAGCTGTGTTATCCATTTTACTCAACTCCTTTTATCTGTATTATAGTCATTAAAAAGGAATTTTATACATTTTTAAATTGTGTTTATATTTTTGATATGATATAATGATTTTCGGTGATATTATGTATTGTTGTTTTACAGGACATCGTCCCGAGCATCTCCCATGGATGAAGGATGAAGAAAGTGACCGCACAAAAGAGCTGAAGAAAACCTTATCCATACTTATAAATACCGCAATAGAGGATGGGTTTACGGATTTTTATTGCGGTATGGCGCGGGGAATTGACACCTTTGCTGCTGAGATTGTAATTGAAAAGGCACAAAAAGATAAAAACATCTGTCTGCACGCGGCTCTTCCCTGTCCTGAGCAGAGTATGGCTTGGGCAGAAAGCGAAAAAGAAAGATTTGAAAAAATTCTTGGGTTTGCCTCAACCAAAACGATTATAAGTCCGATGTATACCGATACCTGTATGCTTGCAAGAAACAGATTTATGGTAGACAATTCCCAAAGAGTAATTGCCGTATGGAACGGATTTTTCCGTGGTGGCACGGCATATACGATACGATATGCAAAAAAAGAAAATAAGGAAATACACCTGATTAGACCAAAAGACTTGTCGGTTTCAATTTTATAAGGAGAATATAAAAAATGCTCAATTGTTGAGCTTGACTACCACAAATTTTTAAAATTTTTTTGAGAGTTGTTATTAATTATGTTTGACACACACATTCACACAAATAATTCCCCCGACAGTAAACAGTCAATTGACACGGTTTGTACTACCGCCATTAAAAACGGTATGAGTGCCGTAACCATATGCGACCACGCAGAGGTTTCTCTGTTTGACAGATATGATTTCCATAAACTCATCAAAAGTTCCGTAAAAGACGTACAGATGGCACAGGACAAATACGGTGACAAAATCAAGATTTTACAGGGGATTGAAATTTCGGAGTTTTTCTGGGATGAGGAGAAACTAAGCGGCTTTCTCTCTCTTTCTGACTATGACGTAATCTTGGGAAGTGTTCACAGGGTAGCTTGTGCGGAGCACAATGACTCCTATTCCCGTGTTGTAATGTCGGATACTACAGAGGAAAATCTTTACCTGTTTCTCCGCACTTATTTTGAGGATATGATTCGTATGCTGGAGGATTACGATTTTGATGTACTGGCACACCTGACCGTACCTCTTCGCTATATAAACGGAAAGTATGGCAGAGGAATTGAGCTTTCAGGGTATGAAAATACAATTGAAAAAATCCTCTGTATGATAAAGCAAAAAGACATTGCCCTAGAGATAAACACCTCAGGACTTGACACCGCTGTTAACTGCTGTTTTCCTGATGAAAAGATTGTGAAAAAATACAGAGAATTGGGCGGTGAGCTTGTAACAATCGGAAGTGATGCACACACGCCCGACAGAATCGGCTATGGATTTGAGAGAGCAAAGGAAATGCTTAAAAATGCAGGCTTTGACGGATACTATTATTATGAAAAAAGAAAACCCGCAAAAGTGAGTATATAAAAGGAAGAACATCGCAATGCGATGTTCTTCCTTTTATTCCGCTAATTCAAATCTTTTTACCTTTTTACCTTCAACCTCTACAATTTCATCCCACATAGAAATCGGTCTTACCCACAATTCACCCTTTCCGTAAAGGGCACGGTAAAGCACCATTTTTTCTAATGTTTCGGAATGGTTTACTATATCTATAAGTTCGTAAAGGTTTCCTTTATAGTGTCTGTAAATTCCTTTTTCAAGCATATTCTTTCCGCCTCACCTTAAAGCCTTGCTCTTCCACTTTCCTCTTGCGTAGAAAATCACGGTTACGATTGCACCTACAATCCAGCAAGTAACAAGGGAAATCTGAATACATTCCTTAATACCCAAGGGAAGCTCGGGAGTTCTTGTAAAATATGAAATTCCATATGCAATTGGAACACGTATACCGACCGTTGTGATAAGCGATATCCACATAGGTGTCATTGTATCACCTGCACCACGCATAACGCCCGAAAGGCTCTGTGTAACCGCCATTGCGATATAGCCTGCCGCAAGAATCATCATAAGGTTATAGCTCATTTCAACAAGGGAAGCTGTTTCTGTGAAAAGTCCCATAAGATTCTTACCGAAAAGAAGAATTATTGCAGTAATAACTGCAGAACAGCCTACCGCCATAATTGTACCCTGCTTTGCACCCTTGGTAACACGGTCATAAAGTCCTGCACCAACATTCTGTCCTGCATAGGTACTCATTGCCGTACCAAATGAAATATTGGGCATCATAGCAAAGCCGTCAACACGCATTATGATAATGTTTGCCGCAATAAATGCTTCACCGAACTGGTTAGTAAGCGCCTGCACAACAATCATTGCAGAGGACATTATTGCCTGAGTTATACCCGAGGGAAGTCCAAGCTTTATAAGAGTGCGGATATATGATGCACGAGGACGCATATACTTCAGCCCAAAATCAACATACTCTCTCATCTTTGTAATTTTAATAAGACATAAGATAGAAGAAATCACCTGTGCAACAACCGTTGCAATAGCTACACCCGCTACTCCCCAGCCAAGACCTGCAACAAACCATACGTCCAGTACGGTGTTAATAATGGTTGCAACTAAAAGGTATAAAAGAGCAGAGAATGAATCGCCCATACCTCTTATAATACCGCTGAGGATGTTATAAAACGCCATGCCTGCAATACCTACAAGGGAAATGGTAAGGTAGTTGGCACAGTCATTAATAATCGTATCGGGAGTATTTAAAAGTTCCAGCACAGGGCGTATAAACGGTGTTGCCACAAGTACCAGCACTACGCAGGAAATCAGCGTAGCTGTAATACAGTTACCGATTGAGTAGGAAAGCTTTTCTCTGTTTTTCGCACCAAAATACTGAGCGACCATAATGCTGGCACCAACGGAAATACCGATAAAAAGCACCAGCAACATATTCAAAATCGGGAGAGAGCTACCTACTGCCGCAAGGGCATTATCGCCGACATATTTACCTACAACTATGCTGTCTACGGTACTGTAAAGCTGCTGTGCAATATTACCTATAAGCATAGGGAAAGTAAACATAGCGATACTTTTCCACGGAGTACCCTTTGTCATATCCGTGGGAGCAAATAATTTCTTTAGCATAAATTTTCTACCTCTGAACACAAATTTTCACAAATACATTATAAAACAAAAATTCGTTAATATCAAGGATATTAACGAATTTTTAATATTTGGGAAAGAGCATTTTTCTTATTCAAACCTGCAAGACGTAGTTTGTGTGCATAGCTGAGAAGCTCCGTAAATTCTTTCCCCGGTTTTATTCCTGCCTCTATCAAATCCTGACCCGTTACATAAGGACGGGACATATATTCATTGAAAATTTCCCGTCTTTTTGTCAAAAAATCTTCTATAATTTCAGTTGGTTTCTGAGGAATTTTTCCTTTTCCGTCGCAAAGGGAAAGCAAAATGAGGTCACCGGGAGATTTCGAGCTGTCAAACATTTTGTTGGTTGCCTTTACGGAGGAGTTGTCTGATGCAAGAACTGTGGGCTTCATATGAAGCTCTGTCATATTCAGCACATAGGACAAAAGGAAATTCTCGTTTGTAATACGTCGTATAAAGGTCTTTACAATATCCCTGCCCTCGGTTTCGTGACGGTATGCGTGATAATCCCCCTTTATAAATTCAGTGCATACAATTTTCCCGAAATCGTGCACCAACGCCGACAGCATAAAGTAAAGTGGTTGCTCTGCTTTCTCACGCACTTTGGCACATTCGTCAAGCACCAGCATTGTGTGAGTCCACACATCCCCCTCTTTGTGGTGAACCGAGTGTTGTGGAATTCCTATAAGCTTTTCTGTCTCGGGAAACCAAAAGGAAAGTTTGTTCATTATCCTGAGATTTTCAAAGAAAACAGACGGTTTATCAGATTTAAGCAGGGCTTTTTTCAGTTCATCAAAGACACGCTCGGAGGAAAGAGAGGTTATATCAATTTTCCTGCATAGCTCTATTGTTTCGGGAGCAATCGTAAAATTAAACCGTGCGGCAAACTGTGCACCGCGGAGCACACGGAGAGGGTCTTCTCCGAATGCCGTATCGTTTACGTGACGGAGTATGCCGTTTTTTAAATCCTCCCGACCGCCGAAATGGTCAATTACCTCACCCGTAATTACATCCTGCATAATTGCATTTACGGTAAAATCACGGCGAATTGCCGCTTTCTCCGTTCCTATAAAGGGATCAACATCAATTTTAAAATCACGGTGACCTTTTCCCGTCAAAGTTTCTTTTCTGGGCATAGCTACATCAATGCTGTGATGTGCAAGCTTGTACACGCCAAAGCTCTTCCCTGCAGGAATGAAGCCTCCGATTGATGAGAGTATTTCTTCAAGGGTGTCAGGAGTTATGCCGTGCACTTCAATGTCAATGTCCTTATTTTCAAGTCCCTGCAATTTGTCACGGACAAAACCGCCTACATAGTAAGCTCTGCCGCCTCTTTCGGCAATTTTCTCCGCAAGAAGCACTGATGTTTTTAAGTTTTCTTCATACTGCACAGCATTCACCTCCTCTTTTATTATATACCAAAGACAATATTTCTACAATATACTATTGCAATTTTTTCCAGTTTACATTATAATTAATGTAGAGGTGAATTTTATGAAGAAGATTACACTTGCCGATATTGCAAAAAAGACGGGGTATTCGGTTAATACTGTTTCCCACGCACTCCGCGATATGAAAGATATTTCCAAAGAGGTAAAAACTTACATTAACGATACTGCAAAAAAGATGGGTTATATTCCCAACCTCTCTGCAGGGGTACTGCGCGGAGGAAAAACAATGAGTATTGCTCTTATTGTTGATGATATTACCGCTATCAATACGGCAAATTCGGTAAAGGAAATTGAGCTTATGCTCCAAAAACGCGGATACGGAATATTCCTGATGAATACAGAAGGAAACACCGACCTTTGCGAAAGTGCCGTAACAAGTGCCCTCAGCCGTAATGCAGACGGCATCATTGTCCTCGGGTGTACACTCCCGAAAAATAGCATTGAGCTTATAAAGGAAAACGGCACTCCCCTGCTTTTTGCAGGAACAGGGCAACAGGGGGTAGCATCTGTCACCGTGAATCAGTATGAGTGCGGTAGTCTGGCAGGCGAGAAGCTTTTCGAACTTGGTCATAAGAAAATTCTATTCATAGGCGATAACAAAAAGATTCTTTCGGGAATTCAGGATGCTTCAAGGGATTTTTCAATATATACATCCCCCTTCGACAGCAAAGAGTGTTCGGCAATTGTTTGTGAAAACTACGATATTGCTTTTAAAACATATATGAGTCAAAGCAGAAACGGACTTTCCGTTCCCGAAGATATTTCCGTTATGTCCTTGGGATGCAAATGGGATAGTGCCACCCTTGATATAACCTGTATTGGTGAGGATGGAGGCATCTTCTGCGCCGAGGTTATAAGCACACTCCTTGGTATGATAAACGGAGATGATGTTTCTTCCGAGGTTAATGTTTCCCCGAAATTCTTTGACGGAGAAACGGTTTCTGAGCCGTCAACCAAATTCAAGGCAAATTCAAGAAAGCAGCTCAGCGATTATCTGTTGTGATACATTATCGTTAATGCAATTTAACAAAAAAATATCTTCTGCGGAAGCAGAAGATATTTTTTTATTTAATCTTTAGTAATTTTTATTATTTTACTGGGTTTAACACTGTAAGAAGCTTGAAAGTTGTAAATTCTTGTAGCATCCCCAGAATAGGACAGTATCAGCCCTCTTTCCTCTACTGCGACAAAAGTTCATTAACTAATTTTTCAATAGGTGCATCATCCTTGCAGAATTCGTGGATTCCGTCAAAGACAATAAGATTCACCCAATCTGTTCCTACGCCACTGCAAAGTTTTTTAAGCTTTTCAAAGGATTTAATGGTATTCCTGCAATCGAAAATCGCATCCTCATTGCCCATTTCTATACACAGAGTTCTGGGATAGACAAGACAGGCAATTTCGGGGTCGTCAAACTTATAGGCAAGGCTGTCCCAAGTCCAGTCTGTCCAGGAAACTTCTTCACGGGTGTTGAAGAATGAGCAGGAAATAGCCGACTGGATTCTTGTATCCAATGCAGTTGTCATAAGAGTATAGAAACCGCCGTAAGAAAGTCCTATCATACCGAAGTTTTTAACATAGTCCTGCGCCTGAAAATAGTCAAGAATCCTCGTAAGTGCAAACACTTCCACTGCTGTTATGCTTGACCCCGTACGCTTAAGGCGTGCATCGATAATCTTGCGGTCGTATTCAACGCCGTATCTATCAGTATGCCACAAGAGAAGCTGAGGCGCAAATGCGTGTACTCCACGCTGTACAACTTTTTGGAGCATACCGTTATAGTTGGCTCTGATTTCGTAAAATTCCGAAATCATCTCGGGAGTTCCCCAACCGCCGTGCTGACAGAGTACAAGGGGCTTCTTCCCCTCACCCTTTGCCTTGAAAAAGATACCTGTCAAAGTAAGCTCGTCAAAAATTTTAAAACGCATTCTGTAAGCCGTATGTGTTTCATCCTCGGCAAGCTTTTCGCACATAAGCACCTCTGGAGTTCCCTCCGCCCTGTAATCCACAAGGGGCCAGCCAAAAAGTTTTTTAAGCTCATCACGGTATTTTTCAGGTGAAGTGAATATATCCTTTATATATTCACTTCGGATTTTTTCCGCTTCCCTTTCCCTGTTTTTTATAAGTCTGTCAAGCCCATCACGATAGTCCTCGCGAAACGGAACGGTTACATCATATGATTCAATATAATTCATTGTGTTCGTATCTTTCTTAGTTTCAACTGTTTCAAGTTGGCTCATTTTATTCCCTTCTTTCTTAAATTCTATTATACCGTTTTTCTCCAATAATGTAAACACATTTTTACAGAGAAATTCCAATCAAAGTTACTGGACAAATAGAAAATGTAGTAGTATAATAATAATCAAAGGAATATAATTCCCTGAGATTAAAAATAGGAGATGCATAGAAATGAAACTTATTATCAGAGACAACTATGATGCTATGTGTGAATGGGCTGCACAGCATATTGCTGATGCAATCAACAATCACAAGGAGGACCGTCCTTTCGTACTTGGTCTTCCCACAGGTTCTTCCCCCCTTGGCGTTTACAAAAGACTTGCTGAAATGAACAAGGCAGGCAAAATCACATTCAAGAATGTAGTAACATTCAATATGGATGAATATGTAGGCCTTCCCAGAGAACATGACCAGAGCTACTGGTACTTTATGCACGACAATTTCTTTAACCACATCGACATCCCTGCAGAGAACGTAAACATCCTTAATGGTATGGCTGACGACCTCGAAGCAGAATGCCAGCGTTACGAGGATAAAATCGCATCCTACGGCGGAATTGACCTTTTCCTCGGCGGAAGCGGTGTAGACGGACATATAGCATTTAATGAGCCCTTTACATCACTTACATCCCGTACAGGTGTGAGAGGACTTACTCAGGATACACTTATTGTTAATTCCCGTTTCTTCGGCAATGACCCCGACAAAGTTCCGAAGACTGCCCTTTCCGTTGGTGTTGGTACAGTTTGCGATTCCAAGCAGGTACTTCTCCTTATCAGCGGTCACAACAAGGCAAGAGCACTCCGTCACTGTGTTGAGGGCGGTGTAGACCACGCTTGGACAATCAGTGCACTTCAGCTTCATCCCGACGGAATTATCGCTTGTGACGAGGATGCATGCGGTGAGCTTAAGGTTGACACATACAAGTATTTCAAGGAAATTTATAAAGACGAAAAATAAAGCAAAGAGCAAAAAAAGAAGTCTGCGACGGCAGACTTATTTTTTTATTCTCTGAATTCAAATAGTTTTTTAAGGGGTATTCGGAGTGCTTCTGCCATATCAATAAACGG
>JAZUPX010000064.1:0-5805 GCA_045605405.1 Clostridia bacterium | reverse complement strand
TCCTGCAGGGACAGTAGCCGCCTGTTTTTTTTAGTCCTTCTTTGACAGAAGCCACAATTTCCTTGTCGGGGTTAAGTCTAATTGCCATAATTATTCTCCTATCAGATTTTCTATATAACCGTTCAGTATTTGCTCATTCATTCCGCCAATTCTCTTGGTTACTATCTTTCCGTCTTCATCAACAAACACAGTTACAGGAATTGCTGAGATATAATATTTAACCGATGCTTCCAAATTTTTATCGTAATATACAGGGAAAGTATATCCGTTTTTCTCAATAAAGGACTTGGCTTTTTTCTCGGTTTCATAACTGCCCTCAGTCATATTAACCATCATAAACTGAACCTTGTCACCGTATTTTTTATAGGCATTTTCAAAATGAGGAAATTCAGTGGTACAAACGCCGCACCACGTTGCCCAAAAGTTGATGACAACGGGCTTTCCCTTAAAAGCTGAAAACAAAACCTCGTCTCCATTGTCGTCATACACCTTAAAATCGGGAGCCTGTTCCAATGTCTCCCCTCGATTTTCCCCAGCAGGAGATTTTTCAGTATAATTTGACGATAACATATTGTAAAGCACAACTGCCACTATTAAAAACACAACGAACAAAGCTATAAATATACCAATCCAGATTTTTTTCATAATGAAACCTCTCAATGATGGTGATGGGATGCAGTATCAAGTATTTCCATAAATCCGTTCATCCATCCAAGCATCATACAAACACCAACCACTACGAGGAAAAATCCGCAGATGGCATTTATAACATTATAATTCTTTTTGATAGAATTAAAGAGGCCCGTCAATTTGTCAATAAGCACAGCCGCAAGCAGAAACGGAATCCCCATACCAAGGGAGTATACAAGAAGCAAAAGCACTCCACTCCATATACCGCCCGATGCCGCTGCTGTTGTAAGGGCACTTCCCAAAAACACGCCTACGCAGGGAGTGTGGCTGATGGAAAAAACAATTCCGAATAAAAATGCTGAAAAAACGCCGTTTATTTTAATATGAGTATGCTTTCCGTGGATTGATGGGAGATTTATAACTCCCAAGAAACTAAAACCAAAAAATATTATTATTATACCGCAAACAATGTTAACCCAAGACCTATACTGGGAAACAAAAGAGCCTAATGTTCCTGCAAAAAGTCCAAGCAGGGAAAACACAACTGTAAATCCAAGCACAAAGCTGATGGCACGGGGCAGCGGATTACGCTTTTCTTCTGCTGAACCTGCAAAGTAGGATATATATATGGGTAACATTGGCAACATACAAGGTGAAATGAAAGAAATTATTCCTTCTAAGAATGTAACTAAATACTGCAAAAGTATCACTCCTTATTATATATTCTAATACATTATCACCATTTTGTCAAACAAAATGGGTGTGGCAGAATGATTTCATTTTGCCACACCCTTATTTATTTTTAGCTATTAGTTTGTATAGTTATCGAAATAACCCTGAACAAGTACCACTGGTGTACCCTTATCACCGCTGCCGCTTGTAAGGTCACAAAGCGAACCGATAAGGTCTGTAAGCTGTCTGGGAGTAGTTCCCTGAGAAGCCATATTACCAACAAGGTTGTCCCCTTTGTTTTTAATGCTCTCGGATATTGCTTTCTTAAGTTGTTCACCGGAAAGATTTGCAAAGTCATTATCTGCAAGATATTTAAGCTTCAGCTCGTTGGGTGTACCTACAAGACCGTCTGTAAATGGAGAAGATACAACCGGGTCAGCAAGTTCCCAGATTTTATCCTGCGGGTCCTTAAACGCACCGTCACCATAAACCATTACTTCAACGTGCTTTCCTGTTTCCTTCATAACACGGGACTGAATGTCAAGAACAAGCTCCTTGCACTCTCTGGGGAAAAGCTTAATCTTGTCTTCAGTGGATTTATTTGAACCTAAAAGTCCGTATTTTTCGTTACATCCGCTGCCGTTAACGGGAGAATTCATAATCTCGTCAAGACCGCACACAACTTTTGCCCCTGCAGCTTTAAGAATTCTCTTTGTTCTTGCACGGGTATGGATGTCACAGTTGATTACACAATCGGTGTAGTTAAGAATTGTCTTTGCCTGATTTGCAAAAACGATTCCAACATCTGCACCGCATTCCTTTATGAGATTGCCGTAGTATTCAACATAGTCAACGCCTGTAAATTCATGTACGTTTTCGCCGAAGTACTCTCTGTACTGCTCAAGGCTTAATACATCAGAATAAGGATTAACTCCTGCAGCGTCGATTTTATCAAGGCTTACAAGTTCATTTCCAACCTCGTCAGATGGGTAGCTGAGCATAAGAACAACTTTCTTAGCACCCTTTGCAATACCCTTAAGACAGATTGCAAAACGGTTTCTGGAAAGAATGGGGAAAATAACGCCAACGGTTTCTCCGCCAAGCTTTTTCTTAACATCTGCTGCAATATCATCAACAGAACAATAATTGCCCTGTGCGCGAGCTACAATGGATTCTGTAATGGAAATAACGTCACGGTCGCGAAGCTCAAAGCCCTCGCTCTTTGCTGCGTCAAGAACGCTTTCTGTTACAATTGCGGCAAGGTCATCTCCCTCACGGATAATAGGACAACGAATACCTCTTGATACTGTACCTACTTTTCTTTCTGTGTTTGCCATACTGCGGTCATAGCCTTTCTGCCCACAAAATATATATGTGCATCCTCTATCGCGGGCCGATAGTGCACATTTCAACACTCACAAAAGTGAATATTCCAAAATTCCGACTAATATAATACCACAAATTGTGCTACATTTCAATAAAAAGTTTTCAAAATCTAAACAAAATTAAAAATACTTGTTTTTTTTAATGATTTATGCTAAAATAAAATTGAACGAAAGATATAAAATAAAATCGTTTCATCTAAAGGGAGGCAAAATTATGAAAAAAGTTATTGTGACAATCGGCAGAGAATTCGGTAGCGGCGGACGTGAAATCGGACTTAAGCTTTCCGAGAAATTAGGTATTCCTTTCTATGATAAAAAGCTTATTGTACATACGGCAGAAAAGACCAACCTTGAAGAAAGTATTGTTGAAAGATATGATGAACAGCATTCCTTCCCTGCATTTTCTTCTTCCAATATTTTTGACATTTATCAGATGCCTATGTCTGACAGAATTTACATCGCTCAGGCTGATGTTATCCGCGACATAGCTTCAAAGGATAGTTGTATTATTGTTGGCAGATGTGCGGATTTTATACTTGATAATAACCCTGATGTTTTCAAAGTATTTATTACAGCACCGATGAAAGATAAGATTGAGAGAAAGCGTCCTCTTCTTGAAGGTAAGAAGGACAGCGAAATTGAAAGCCACATTGCAAAGATTGATAAAAAGCGCGCTAAATATTATACATATTACACTGACCGCACATGGGGTAAAGCTTCCACATACAATCTCTGTATTGACAGCAGTATACTCGGTATAGACGGAACAGTTGAACTTATTGCAAAGGCTATTGAAATGAGATAACAGTAAAAAACCGCCGATTGGCGGTTTTTTTGTATAAAAATGGCTAAAAAAGTAATTTTTCTCTTGATTCGATATTAAAATAATGATAGAATAGTATAGGTTAAATTTTGAAAGGAGTTAAGATTATGAACTATTCACATGAAGTTGAAAACATGTGCGTTGTTGCTAAGGGCGTTGGTCACAAGTGTGCACCTATCCCTCAGGAAGGCACATGGACACATTCCACTCAGATTACAGACATTAACGGTCTTACACACGGCGTAGGCTGGTGTGCTCCCCAGCAGGGTGCCTGCAAGCTTACTCTTAATGTAAAGAACGGCATTATTGAAGAGGCTCTTGTAGAAACTCTCGGTTGCTCCGGTATGACACATTCAGCTGCTATGGCATCTGAAATTCTTCCCGGAAAAACTCTTTTGGAAGCTCTTAACACAGACCTTGTTTGTGATGCTATCAACACAGCTATGAGAGAGCTTTTCCTCCAGATTGTTTACGGTAGAACACACACAGCTTTCTCCGAAGGCGGTCTCCCCGTTGGTGCAGGTCTTGAAGACCTCGGTAAGGGTCTTCGCAGCCAGGTTGGTACTCTCTTTAGCACAAAGGCTAAGGGTCCCAGATACCTTGAGCTTGCTGAAGGTTACATAACAAAGATGGCTCTTGACGCTGACAATCAGGTTATCGGTTACAAGTTCGTACACCTCGGCAAAATGATGGAAGCTATCCGTAAGGGTGCTGACGCTAACGAAGCACTCGAAAAAGCTACTGGTCAGTACGGCAGATTTGACGACGCGGTTAAAGTTATCGACCCGCGTGAAGAATAAGAGAGGGGGAAATTATAATGGCATTATTTGAAAGCTACGAAAGAAGAATTAATCAGGTTAACGCAGCTCTTAATAAGTACGGCATTGCCTCCCTCGATGAAGCAAAGAAGATTTGCGACGACAAGGGTATCGATGTATACAACCTTATCAAGAGCATCCAGCCCATCTGCTTTGAAAACGCTTGCTGGGCATATATCACAGGTACAGCTATTGCAATCAAAAAGGGTTGCACAAAGGCTGCAGACGCTGCTGAAGCTATCGGTGAGGGTCTTCAGGCATTCTGTATTCCCGGCTCCGTTGCAGACGACCGTAAGGTTGGTCTTGGTCACGGCAATCTTGCAGCAATGCTTCTCAGAGAAGAAACAAAATGCTTTGCATTCCTTGCAGGTCACGAATCCTTTGCTGCTGCTGAAGGTGCTATCGGTATCGCAAACAGTGCTAACAAAGTAAGAAAAGAACCTCTCCAGGTTATCCTTAACGGTCTTGGAAAGGACGCTGCTCAGATTATCTCCAGAATCAACGGTTTCACATTCGTTGAAACAAAGTTTGATTATATGACAGGTAAGCTTGAAATCGTAAGCGAAAAGGCTTATTCAAACGGCCCCAGAGCTAAGGTTCGTTGCTACGGTGCAGATGGCGTTCGTGAAGGTGTTGCTATCATGCATCAGGAAAAGGTTGACGTTTCCATCACAGGTAACTCCACCAACCCCACACGTTTCCAGCATCCCGTTGCAGGCACATATAAGAAGGAATGTATTGAAATCGGTAAGAAGTACTTCTCAGTTGCTTCCGGTGGTGGTACAGGACGTACACTTCATCCCGACAATATGGCAGCAGGTCCTGCTTCCTACGGTATGACGGATACTATGGGCAGAATGCATTCTGATGCACAGTTTGCAGGTTCCTCCTCCGTTCCCGCTCACGTTGAGATGATGGGTCTCATCGGCGCAGGTAACAACCCTATGGTCGGTATGACTGTAGCAGTTGCCGTTGCGATTGAAGAAGCTTCAAAGGCTTGATTTATAAGGGTTTTTAAGAAAATTACCCCTATCGTTGTTTAGACGATAGGGGTATATTTTTTGCCCTTTGCCGACATTTTGCCGACATTATTTTCAAGTTGACGGCAAAGAAAATCATCATCTTATTTTCACCTATTATCTTTGCGGAAATCTTCCGCTTCTTTTTCAGCAAGCACAAGACACAATTAGACAGTTAAGGAGGTCTATATGACCAACAAAGAAAGATTTTTGGAGCTTTGCTCCAAGGTAAAACGAGAAGGCATTGAAGACCTCGTTAAGTGGTTGGAAGCCAGCGACTTCTTCTATGCTCCCGCAAGTACAAGATTCCACGGTTCTTATGCCGGCGGACTTCTTGAGCATTCGCTGAATGTTTACGATGAGCTCGTAAGATTGCTTGCCGCATATCCCGAAGTTAAGACTTCTGAGGAGACGGCAATCATTATCTCTATCTTCCACGACCTAAGTCGGATCTAGCC
>JAZUPX010000063.1:0-20700 GCA_045605405.1 Clostridia bacterium | reverse complement strand
CATGTGGCATTTGCAGGAGATGTAGACGGCAAACATACTGCTTCTCTGTTTATTTGAGCTTTTGTATACTTTTTAAAGTATTTTTCTGCGGTTCTTCCGTTAACAAAAATCTGCCTTATATCCGCTTCTTTCAAAATTTTTGAAAGGTCATTTACTTTTACATTTTTAATAGAGCTATCTGAGCTTCCCGTTATCTCGCACGAAGCGATAACATCCCAAAGTGCAATGCCGTGTTCAAGCAATAATTGCTTTTTTTCCTCAATAGTCTGGGGCACATTACATTCAAATACAGAGGAAATCACTTTCCAAAAACGATTTTGCGGATGCCCGTAAAAAAACATTTGCTCACGGGATTTTACTGACGGAAAACTGCCCAAAATCAAAATTCTGGAGTCTTTATTATATAAAGGTGGAAATGGATGTGTTATCATTTTTATCACCTCGTCAAAAGCATCGATACCATTATATACCAACACATACGTTATTTCAATAATGAAAACATAAAAGGGATGCATTTGCATCCCTTAAAGTATTATTGCAATTTATTCAAAAATGCTTCCAGCCTGTCAAGACCTTCCTTGATGTTTTCCATACTTGTAGCATAGCTCCAGCGAACGTGTTCATCGCTGTCGAAGTCGCTGCAGGGAATTACGGAAACAAGTGCCTCGTCAAGAAGAATCTCGGCAAAGGAATTACTTCCTGTAATAGTCTTTCCGTTTATTGTCTTTCCGAAAAGCTCCTTGATGTTCATCATAACATAGAATGCACCCTGCGGCATAAGGCAGGAAACACCGGGAAGTGTATTAATGCGGTTTACCATATAGGTTCTGCGCTTTTCAAACTCGCTTCTCATAGCGAGAACGGGACCCATTGAGCCGTTAAGAGCAGCCTCTGTAGCCTTCTGTGCAATGGAGTTGGGGTTACTTGTAGCGTGGCTCTGCACACTGCCCATTGCCTTTGCAAGAGTAGCATTGGATGCTGTGTAACCGATTCTCCAACCGGTCATTGCAAAAGTCTTACTTACACCGTTTATGATGATTGTGAGGTCCTTAATCTTGTCGTTAAAGGAAGCAATTGAAACGTGCTTTCCTCCGTCATAGATAAGGTGCTCATAAATTTCGTCTGAAATTACATAGATATTCTTCTCAACGCAGAGGTCTGCAATTTTTCTGAGTTCCTCCTCAGAATAAATCATACCCGTGGGATTAGAGGGAGTATTGATAATAACAGCTCTTGTCTTATCTGTAATAGCGGATGCAATCTTCTCAGCACTTACTACAAAGCCATCCTCCTCGCTTGATTTAAGAAGAACGGGAACGCCGTCGTTAAGCTTAACCATTTCTGGATAGCTTACCCAACAGGGTGTGGGGATAATAACCTCATCACCGGGGTTAAGAATAACGCCAAGGGCATTCATAAGGGAATGCTTGGCACCGTTTGAAATAACGATATTTTCTATACCGTAGGAAAGGCCGTTTTCCCTCTGGAATTTATCTGCAACGGCTTTCTTCAGGTCCTTTGTACCTGAAGCAGGAGTGTAACGGGTAAAACCGTCATTAATTGCCTTGATAGCCGCTTCTCTTATATGTTCGGGAGTATTGAAGTCGGGTTCACCTGCACCGAAACCAACAACATTGATTCCGTTTGCTTTCATTTCGTTAACCTTTGCTGTGATTGCAAGAGTTGAAGAAGGTGCTACCGACTGAAATTTCTTAGATATATTCATAAAATTCACCACCATATATTTTCAAATTATTTTACACTATTTTTTTCGATTTTGCAATAAAAAATTTAAATAGCCAAAAATTTTGTGTAATTTATCACAGATTTGTACGTAAAATGTCCAAGTTTTATGAAATATAACCTTTTTTCTGCGCTTCGTCAATCATGTCGGAAACCATATCCCAAACGGCAGGAATACCCTGCTCTATGAGTCCTGCACGTTTCATAACCTGCTCCTTTGTGACACTTCCCTTTCTCCATGTATGACCGTCGGTCAGCATATTATGAAGAAACGGCTGTAATCTGTCAAGGGATGCGGAGAAAAGTGCGTCGGGGGTTTCCTGTTTGTCAAACTCTATCCACAGTTTTTTAAGCTCCTCCCCATCCTCTTTCGGAAGTGATGAAAAGAGTTTATCTGCCGCAAGGCGTTCTCTCTCCTCTTTATCCATACCTGCTTTTTCGTCGTAGCAGAATGTGTCACCTGCGTAGATTTCCACCAAATCGTGAACAAGACACATCTTCACACAGCGGTTAATGTCTGCCCCATCAGGTGCATAGGGTGCAAGGAGCATTGCCATTACTGCAATATGCCAGCTATGCTCCGCATCTGTTTCACGCCGTGATTTGTCAGTTAAAAGTGTCTGACGGTATATGGATTTCATTTTGTCAATAGTAATTAAAAATTCCAACCTTTGTTTCAGTTCATTATCGGTGCTGTGTATGAAATCAGCCATTTGCTCTCCTCCTCGCTGAGATGGGGCAGGATAAGTTCCCTGCATTTTTCATTATATTCGTTGATATAGGTTTTTTCCTCTGTTGTAAGGATGTCTGATAAAAGTGACTCTGTTCCTATTGGGCAATAGTTAAGCACCTCGAAACAAAGGAATTTCCCGTATTCTGTCTGGAATGCATCCGTTACCACCAAGTGATTTTCTGTTCTTATTCCATATTCATTTTCTACATAGATTCCCGGTTCGTCTGTGACGGTCATACCTATCTTTAAGACCTCGTTACAAGCCACAGAAAGCCTTTGCGGTCCTTCGTGCACACCAAGGAGATACCCAACCCCGTGACCGGTACTGCAACGGTAGTCAAGCCCTCTCTTCCAGAATACATTTCGTGCAAGGGCATCGATTTCAGAGCATTTTGTACCATCGGGGAAAACAGCACTTGCAAGAGATATGTTTCCTTTCAAAACGAGGGTAAGGGCTTCCTTTTCCTCTTGTGTTATTTCACCCAATGCAAGCGTACGGGTTGTGTCGGTAGTTCCCTCGAAATACTGACCTCCCGTGTCAATAAAAAGAAGTCCGTTCTTCCCAATCCCTGTACATTTTTCTTTATCGGGACTGTAATGCATCATTGCGGCATTAGGTCCGAATGCAGCAATAGTATCAAATGATGGGGATATATACCCCTCCTGCTTCTCTCTGTATTTCTCTATTATATTCACAGCATTACATTCTGCGATACAATCGGAGTGATATATTTCGTAAAAAGCCTTGGTAAGAGCCACATTCTCCTTGATGTAGGCTTTCTTTACATTGTCTATTTCCGTGTTATTTTTTATACATTTGAGATTTATTATAAAATCCCTGATATTCTTTTTCGCACAGCCAAGCTTATTTACAAGCGAATAGTTTGTTACTGAAAAATCTGCCGCGGCATACTCTCCCTCACCAAGCTTTGCCAAATCTTCATATATACTGTTGTATTCCGCTGTTTTTATGCAATGCTTTTCAAGGTAGTCTGCCACTTCGCCCTCTATTTTTTCATACTTGGTATAAAGGGTTACGTCTTTATCCGTTACAACAAGGTATGAAAGCATTACGGGAGTATGCTTCACGTCGTTTCCGCGGATGTTTAAAAGCCACATAACACACTCAGGAGAGCCTGTGATATAATGGGTGAAGCCTTCCTTTTTCATAAGGGCACGCACCTTGGAAAGCTTTTCTTCCGAGGATTCTCCGCAGTATTTTTCATTCAGTACAAACGCTTTTTCGAGGGGCTCTGCAGGGCGGTTTTCCCATACTGCTGAAGCATCATACTCAGTATTCACACTGATACCGTCAAGCTTTGAAATAAATTCATCAAGGTACTTTTTGGAAAAGAGTCTGCCGTCAAGACCTACTGTATCGTGTTCAGCAAGCTTTTGTTTAAGGTAGTCATATATTTTTACGCAATCCTTTTCCGACGCTCTGAAAAGGTTGATTCCGCTTCCTGAAAGCTCCCTCTCCGCCTGAATGTAGTACCTGCCATCAGTCCACAAGCCTGCATCCTCCATAGTCACAACCAATGTTCCTGCTGAGCCTGTAAATCCGCTCAAATACTCCCGAAGCTTGTAATGGTCGGAAATATATTCACTTAAATGCATATCAGCCGTGGGGACTACAACTGCCGATATATTATTCTTTTTCATATGCTTGCGTAACGTGTCAAGTCTGTACATAATTATTCCCCTTGGTTTGTTTTGTGTTTATCACATTATACAACAACATATACAATATTTCAACTGACAGAAACAAAAAAATACAAAGGAGATGTGACAACTAATCACATCTCCTTTACAGTCTGGATAGATTTTAGTTAAATGACGGTGCCTTTACATCAACTTCAAAAATATTTTCATTATTTGAAGAGGGTGAGGACATACTGAAATACATTCTCGCCGCCTTAGTTGTGCCAAAATCACGGTTTGAACCGCTGTCCTGTACCTTATTAAAGGCATCACGGAACATCTGGTTATGGGCTTCTTCACGGTTTAAAAGGAAGTCAATTGTTTCCCTGACTTTCTTGTCCTCTATCTGTCTGTACAGATATTCATACACAACCTTTGCACGCTGTTCGGAGGCAATGTTTGAAAGCAGATCAGCACACAAATCCCCCGTTACAGTTACATAATCGCTTGTCCACGAATACCCCGATGCATTTATAAGACCGGGATTTAAGCCAAGAATAACGTGGGACTGGATTTCACCTGCAGGAACCTTACTTGCATCTACATCGTGTCCGTTCAAGAGATTGATTGTCTGTGCAACCATTTCCATATGACCAAGTTCCTCCGCCGCAATATCAAGAAACAAGTCCTTGATTTCGGGGTCCTTGATTCTGAAGCTCTGGGACATATACTGCATTGCGGCTTTTAATTCGCCGTTTCCTCCGCCGAGGTGTTCCTGTAACAGCGTCGCATACTGAGCATTGGGTCTTTCTATTTCTACCGGATGAAACAACATTTTTTCGTGTTTAAACAAAGTGTATACCCCTTTTCAAAAAGAATTTACTACTATTCTTTTTCAAAAAGGAAAAATTTATTCAGATTTTAAGTGTTCGCAAATACTCTTTCTGTTCTTTTGAGATTCTGTAGCTTTCAATTGATTTCTGTATGGTAGTTATGGTAATCACCTCTTGTATGGGGGATAAGGTTTATATAGAAATTACCTATTTCACCTGAAAATCAACGGCATCGCTTAATGATTTCCATGTCTCTTCCAATATTTCTTCTGTATATTTTTGTGGTTTACTAAAAACCGCTTGTCCAAGAGCGTTTAATTTGTCATAAAGTTCTTTATTCATATCAATTTCGTAATAAGCATCACACCCGGATGCCTGGTCAAGTAGCATTATAATATCATTAAATCTATTGTGTTTCAAATATGAGTTATGTGGATAAAGCTCAACTAAACGATAACCATACCTTGTGTTTTCAGTATCATATTTGTGTATTGCAGCTTCTTCCGTTTGTATACTCCTATTAAGCATTCCTATTATCAGATTGCCATAATCGCTCATAAATTTGGTATCAATGTCAGCCTGAATGCGGTTATCTTTCAAATAATCCGCACAAAGAATTCCTGAAAGAATTATAATGAAAACAACTGTCAAGCATATAAAACTTTTTCTTTTCATTATCTTTTCCCTCCCATAAATTCCCAAAACAATTTACATTAAACTTAATTGCGGGATTGCGTTAAGGTCAAGGTCGCCGCGGATTCCTGCCTCGTAGTTAAGGTAGCCTGCGCAGGAAATCATTGCCGCATTATCGGTACAGAGGTCAATGGGGGGACAGTAAAATTTAAGTCCTGCTTTATTTCCCTCTCTTTCCATCTGCTCGCGGAGGAGTGTATTTGCCGCAACACCACCTGCAATGGCGATTTTGTCCACACCTAATTCCATTGCCGCTGCAACGGTATTATTTACAAGCACATCACACACAGCCTGCTGAAAGGATGCGGCAACATCGGCTTTATTGATTTGTTCCCCTTTTTGCTCTGCCGTATGAACATAGTTTATAACGGCGGTTTTAAGTCCGCTGAAGCTGAAATCATATCCGTTATGGGGACGGGGGAATCGGATTGCTTCGGGATTTCCTTCTTTTGCAAGGGCGTTAAGCTTGGGACCGCCGGGATAACCGAGTCCCAGCACTCTTGCCGCTTTGTCAAATGCTTCGCCTGCGGCATCGTCGGTAGTTGCACCGATTACGTCAAAGCTTCTGTAATCCTTTATATGGAGAATGTGACTGTGTCCACCCGATGCAACAAGGCTGACAAAGGGAGGTTCAAGCTCGGGATATGCGATATAGTTAGCCGCAATATGCCCCTGTATATGATTGACAGGTACAAGTGGCTTCTTTATGGAATAGGCAAACGCCTTTGCAACGGAAACGCCCACCAAAAGAGCACCTACCAAACCGGGGTTGTAGGTAACTGCAACAGCGTCAAGCTGTTCCTTTTCAATATTGGCTTCCTTTAATGCACGGTCAATAACGTGAATAATCTTGTCAATGTGCTTTCTTGAAGCTATTTCGGGTACAACTCCCCCGTAGATTGTGTGGAGGGGAATCTGCGAATAGACCACGTTTGAAAGTACCTTTCTTCCGTTTTCGGTTACTGAAGCCGCTGTTTCGTCACAGGAGGTTTCTATTCCTAAAATATATGCCATCTTTACCGTTCCTTTATTTCTAATTTAAACAATTTTGCATCTTCATTGTTATCTTTATAGTAACCTTTTCGAATGCCGATTTCACTGAACCCAATTGATTTATAGAGTGCGATTGCACTTTCATTTCCTGCACGCACTTCGAGGAATACATCTCCTACACCCGATTCTTTCATTTCGTTAACGACCGAGGTGAGAAGCTTTTTCCCAAGTCCTGCCTTCCTGATATCCTTACGGGTTGCGATACGGAGGATTTCTCCCTCGTCAGCCGCAACCATAAAAATACAGTAGCCAAGAATATTTTCGCTGAATTTTATTACGATTACCTTTTTATTTTCTATATGCAGTTTTACGGAATTTTCACTCCAACTGTCTACAAAGTATTCCTTTTCCATTTCTACGATGCCGTCAAGGTCACAGTTTTGTGCAAAAACGCATTTGCTGTTTCTCACTATACCGCGGAGGATGTAGTGTCGTATCTGCTCGGCGGTTTTTTCGTATAGCTCCAAGCTTCCGCCGTAAGGGTCTGACACTTCCCCGTCTTCCCCTGCAAACTCTCCGAGAGTCATTATCTTATCCTCGTTCACATAACTCAGGAGCATATTCCTTTGGGATGAGGTCATTGTGAGGATAAGCTTGTATTTCTCCAAATTCTCTACTGTGAGCTGTGTTGAGATATGATTTTCAAGGGATGCGCCGTATTTTTCCACCGCAATGCAGGCATTTTTCGCCGCGCCTGAGGGTATGCCGACAGAGATTCCTGCTGACTGTGCCTTAAATAACGAAAGGGAGTTAAATATCGCTTCTGCCATAGGGCTTCTGCAGGTATTTCCCGTACATACGAAAAGGATGTCCTTACTCATTTCAAAATCACCTTTCCTCCTGCAGACTTAAACAGCCTGTTGCGAAGTGCAATACCAATACCGCCATTTTCAGGAAGCTCGGCAAAAACCGTATCTGCACCGTCTTCATCCGCTTTGCGGAGAAGATAGAAAAGGCGTGCGGCATACTCTGTATCGGTTTCGCCTACATCATAGACTATGTCTGCATTAAAGCTGTACTTTGATGCATTTTTGGAAATAACACAGACTTTCTTTCCGCTTTCACAGTATTTTTCAAAGGATGTAATATCCTCAAGCACAGTAACATCGGCATCGGGGCTGTAATGGGTATATTTCATACCGGGACACTTGGGTGCACCCTCCGCCTCACCGCCGTAGATTACTTCACCGATAACACTTCTCATATCGTCGGGGGTAATTCCGCCCGGCCGTAATACCACGGGAACCTCACCGCTGAGGTCAACCACAGTAGACTCAATACCTATCATTGAGCTACCGCCATCGATTATCATATCGACCCTACCGTCAAGGTCAGCTATACAATGCTGTGCCGTGGTGGGGCTGGGACTTCCTGAAAGGTTTGCACTTGGGGCGGCAATTGCCGTACCCGAAAGCTTTATGAGAGCATTTGCAACGCTATGGCTGGGAAGCCTTACTGCAACGGTGTCAAGCCCTGCCGTTACTGCGTCGGGGATGCCTTTCTTTTTCTTTAAAATCATTGTGAGAGGACCACCCCAGAATTCATTTGCAAGCTTTACTGCGGTGTCGGGAATTTCCCGGGCGAAACGCTCAATATCCCCTATTTCCGCAATGTGTGAAATGAGGGGATTGTCCATTGGTCTCTTCTTTGCACGGAAAATATTTGCCACGGCTTCGGGGTTAAATGTGTCTGCACCAAGTCCGTAAACCGTTTCCGTAGGAAAAGCCACAAGGCCGCCGTGTTTAATAACATCAGCAGCCTGTGAAAGTAAATCCATATCAATATTTAACGGGTTAATTGTAATTATCTTTGTCAATTTGAATCTTCCTTTTAAAATCGAGGTTTGGATTACTCACTTTAGGCTATCCACTACGGCTGCGATTTTATTCGCAACCTCGTCAACGCTTCCGCTTGCATCAACAATTGCAATGTTTTCTTCGGGAAGGCGTTTGAACACATCAAAAAACTTGTTTCTGATTTTGTTTAAGATTTCCTCTTTTTCAAAAATCTCCACAGTTGCACGGTTTGTATCAATTCGTGCCTTGGACTTTTCCGCATCAAGGTCAAGAAATATACAAAGGTCGGGTTTTCTGATGTCAGGGCAATTAAGATTCATATCTATTACCCAGTCAATATTGCTGTCAAGCCCCTGATATGCAAAGGAGGAATAGTAATATCTGTCGGAAATAACATCAAAGCCCTTTTCGAGTGCCTGCTTGATTCCCACGCTTTCATTCACATTATGAAACACACGGTCGGAAAGAAACATTGCCGCAAGCTCCGCCGCACTTCGCTTGTAGTTACCGCTTAATGCATCACGGAGGATTCCGCCTGTAACCGACTGTGTAGGCTCGGCGGTAATAAACACCTTCCTGCCCTCACCCACAAGCTTCTGGCGGAGTTTTTCTATCTGAGTGCTTTTTCCTGCACCGTCTATTCCCTCAAATACTATAAATCTGCCTTTCATATCAAAAAGCTCCTTTGTCACTTCTTACTTTTTTAATATGCCTATATTATAACATTTTCTCAAGATTTTCTCTGATTGCAAGGATGAAATCCTTTGAATTTACAACGGTGGGTGTTTCTCCCTCCCAAAGTCCTGCAAGGTCCTTTGTAAGAGTACCGCCCTCGATTGTGTCTATGCAAGCCTTTTCAAGCTTATCTGCAAAATCGCAAAGTGCAGTTTCACCGTCAAGCTCACCGCGTTTACGGAGTGCGCCTGTCCATGCAAAGATTGTTGCAACGGGGTTTGTAGAGGTTTCCTCACCCTTTAAGTATCTGTAATAGTGACGGGTAACTGTACCGTGAGCTGCCTCGTATTCAAAGTTTCCGTCGGGGCTTACGAGTACGCTTGTCATCATTGCAAGTGAGCCGAATGCTGTGGAAACCATATCGCTCATAACATCACCGTCGTAGTTTTTACAAGCCCAGATGTATCCGCCTTCACTTCTGATTACGCGTGCAACGGCATCATCAATAAGGGTGTAGAAGTATTCAATACCTGCCTCTTTAAACTTTTCCTTGTATTCTTTTTCGAAAATATCCTGGAATGTAAGCTTAAAGGTCTGGTCATATTTTTTGGAAATAGTATCCTTAGTAGCAAACCACAAATCCTGCTTTGTATCAAGAGCGTATGTGAAGCAGGAATGTGCAAAGGATTCAATAGAACTGTCCTTGTTGTACTGTCCCTGAATAACGCCACCACACTCAAAATCGTAGATTGTCTGGCGTGTTACTTCGCCGTCCTCACTTGTGAAAACAAGCTCCGCCTTACCCTTTTTGTCATTTCTGATTTCGGTTGCCTTATATACATCACCGTAAGCGTGTCTTGCGATAGTAATGGGCTTCTTCCAGTTCTTAACTGCAGGGTTAATTCCATTTACAAGCACGGGTGCACGGAAAACTGTACCGTCAAGAATTGCACGGATTGTACCGTTGGGGCTTTTCCACATTTCCTTGAGGTTATATTCCTCAACACGCTGTGCATTGGGTGTAATGGTTGCACATTTTACGCCAACGTGATATTTCTTGATTGCCTCACCTGCCTCATATGTAACGCGATCGTCGGTTTCGTCACGATACTTAAGACCGAGGTCGTAATACTCTGTATTAAGTTCTACAAAGGGGTTAAGGAGTTCGTCCTTAATCATTTGCCAGAGAATACGGGTCATTTCGTCGCCGTCCATTTCGACAATTTTATTCTTCATAGGGATTTTAGTCATTATTCTTCATCCTTTCTGCATAGTAGTTCATAAGACATCCGTCAAGGATAATCTGTCTTTCATCGTCAGTAAGTCCCGCAATATTAAGCTTTATGGAGTCATAGCTTCCGTCTTTCTTAATAACATAACCGTTTGCAGTTTCTTCCTTGTTTTCTATTATACTGCGGATATTGGGTACAAATACATAATCGCCGTCATTATAGTTAAATTCTGTATCCTTATCAATTGTAAAGGGCAGGATACCCCAGTTGATACAGTTACTTCTGTAACGCTTGGTTGCGTATTCGTAGCATATATTACCAAGACCGCCCAATACTTTCTGGCAGGATGCCGCCTGTTCACGGGCAGAGCCGTCACCGGGCTTTGTCGCAAATACGCAGGAGCCAATCTGTGTTACCTTTGCAGTTTCTTCACCGCCAAAATCGGAAAGTGCATTTATAACTTCTGCAGGAATGTTGCCGTCTCTGCGACTATCTTCCATATCGCGGATTACCTTACTTCTGCCAACATATTCGGGAACACGTCTTGAAAGAGCAAACTCAGAAAGCTTGATGGGGTTGGAACGATAGCTTGAAGTTTCACCTGAGGGGATAAGCTCGTCCGTAGTTGTTACCTCGTCGTGGATAACTGCCGCAAGCTTGAGAAGAACATTCTCACCGAGGGGATACATTTTGGGCCAGTCCTTGATGTTTGGACCAAGACGAAGCTCTTCACTTGCATCCGCCTTACCAAAACCGTTATATACTCTCTTTTCATACACACCGCTGTCGAAGCTGTAATCGTATTCCTTGCTCTCAAAATCAATGTCGGTTGCTGCTGTAAGTACACCTCCGTTTGCCGCAGTTGCCGCAATTGAACGGGCATCCATAAGAGCAACACCGCTGAGCTGACCGTCTGAGGGCTTGGAGCCTTCACGGTTGGGGAAATTACGGGTTGTGTGACGGATAGAAAGCGCGCTGTTTGCAGGAACATCACCTGCACCGAAACAAGGTCCGCAGAAGCAGGGTTTGAATACTGCACCAGCTTCAAGAAGCTTTGCCTGAACGCCGTTTGAAAGAAGTGCAAGGTTAATCGGCACACTGGAGGGATATACGCTGAGGTTAAAGTATCCGTTACCGCAGCTTCTTCCGTCAAGGATTGAAGCCGCTTCACATATGCTTTCATACATACCGCCGCTACAGCCTGCGATTACGCCCTGGTCTATCATAATCTTGCCATCTTTGATTTTATCTGTAAGGGAGAATTCTACCTTATCTCCGAACTGCTCTTTTGCCTTTACTTCAATTTCACGGAAGATGTCATAAGCATTCTGCTGAAGCTGGTGAACTGTATATGCGTTTGAGGGATGGAACGGAAGTGCAATCATTGCCTCAATTTTTGAAAGGTCAATTCTGATTGCCTTGTCGTAATATGCACCGTCTTCAGGTTTAATTTCTTTGTATTCGTCTTTTCTTCCATGGATGGAAAGGTATTCTGCTGTCTTTTCATCGGTTGTCCATATGGAAGAAAGACAGGTGGTTTCAGTTGTCATTACATCGATACCGATACGGAAATCCATAGAAAGATTCTTCACACCGGGACCTGCAAATTCAAGGATGCAGTTCTTTACAAAACCATCCTTAAAGGTTTCACCAACAAGTGCTATTGCAACGTCCTGAGGTCCGATACCCTTTTTAGGAGCATTTTCAAGATATACAAGAACTACCTTGGGAGCATCTACATCATATGTCTGTGAAAGGAGCTGTTTTACAAGCTCGGGACCGCCCTCGCCTACACCCATTGTACCAATTGCACCATAACGGGTATGGCTGTCGGAGCCGAGAATCATTTTGCCGCAACCTGCCATCTGTTCACGGGCATACTGGTGGATAACCGCCTGATTTGCAGGAACATATACACCACCGTACTTCTTAGCGGCAGAAAGTCCGAAAACGTGGTCATCCTCGTTAATTGTACCACCTACTGCACAAAGGCTGTTGTGACAGTTTGTAAGTGCATAGGGTACGGGAAATTCTGTAAGTCCGCTGGCACGGGCCGTCTGAATAATACCTACATATGTAATATCGTGGGAAATGAGCGCATCAAATTTTATACGCATTTTTCCGTCTGCGCTCTCTTTTACACAATGAGAACGCATTATTTTATAGCTCATAGTACCCTCACGGGCATCATTAGGAGCATTGTAAAGGGCTCTTCCCTCATTTTCGGGGATAATCTTCCCGTCTGAGGAGAGATATACACCGCCTTGTAATCTTTCTAACATAAATATGAACCTCCCTGAAGTCAATATAAATCCTATTATAATATTTTAACACAGCAAGCTGTAAATTACAATAATAATTTCTCATAATAATGCTATTTTCTACAAAAGTTTTTTGCCTTTCTCCTATTGACAAACAGCGGAAAAATTAGTAAAATAATTGTGTTGCGTTTGCTGGTGTGGCTCAAAGGCAGAGCAGCGGTATCGTAAACCGCAGGTTGCAAGTTCGATTCTTGTCACCAGCTCCATAAAAGACCGTCAATTTCGTATTGAAATTGACGGTCTTTTTCATAAGGAAAATCACAAAAAAGGTTGAACGGAAATCCGTTCAACCTTTATATTAGTGCTTGTCGCGTGCAATATAGTGAGTATGAAGAAGGTCGTGAGCCTTATGGCTGCCGGGTTCTCCAAGATACTCTTCATATATCTTCTTAATGAAAGGATTGTCGTGGCTCTTTCTGTATTCAAGAGCCTTATCCTCGCTGTAAAGAGCCTTAGCTCTTTCTACGCGGATATCCTTTTCCATTCTGTCCTTAGAACATACAATGGGCTGTCCGCCGCCGTTTACACAACCGCCAGGGCAAGCCATGATTTCGATAAAGTCAACCTGAACTTCACCGCTCTTAACCTTGTTAAGAAGCTCACGTGCGTTACCAAGACCGTGTGCAACTGCTGCACGGATTGTCTTGCCGCCTGCTTCTACAGAAGCAATCTTGATACCTTCAACACCACGAACTGCTTCGTATTCGATTTCGCTGTGACTTGTGTTGTCAAGAATGTCTGCAACCGTTCTGATTGCAGCTTCCATAACACCGCCGGTAGCACCGAAGATTACGCCTGCACCTGTTGCAGCATCGCCGAACGGATCGTCGAATACTTCATCAGGAAGCTCTGTAAATCTGATACCTGCCTGCTTAATCATCTTAGCAAGCTCGCGTGTTGTAAGAACGCTGTCAACATCCTGAAGTCCGTTTACAGAAAGCTCATCTCTCTGTGCTTCGAACTTCTTAGCTGTACAGGGCATAATTGATACAACAAAGATATTCTTGGGATCAATTCCTGCCTTTTCAGCATAGTAGGACTTAATTACTGCACCGTACATCTCGTGAGGAGATTTACAGGAAGAAAGATTGTCAAGCATTTCGGGGAAGTTATGTTCACAGAACTTAATCCATCCGGGGGAGCAGGAAGTAATCATAGGAAGCTTTCCGCCGTTCTGGATTCTCTGAAGAAGCTCTGTTCCCTCTTCCATAATTGTAAGGTCAGCGGCAAAGTCTGTATCAAATACCTTGTCAAAGCCAAGTCTTCTCATAGCAGCTGCCATCTTACCTGTAACGGGTGTACCCATTTCATAACCGAATTCTTCGCCAAGAGCCGCTCTTACTGCAGGAGCAGCCTGAACAACAACGTGCTTGTCGGGGTTAGCAAGAGCTGCCCAAACATCATCTGTTGCATCCTTTTCACGAAGTGCACCAACGGGACATACCGCAATACACTGACCGCAGTTTACACAGCTTACTTCGCCAAGGCTCTTCTCGAATGCACAACCGATAGAAGTCTTGAAACCTCTTTCCATTGCATCGATTGCGCCTACTGTCTGGATGTTCTTACACATCTGCACACATCTGCGGCAAAGTACACACTTGTTGTTATCTCTTACGATAGAGGGAGAAAGCTCGTCTACATCGTATTCGTTTCTAACACCCTCGTAATGGATATCTGTTACACCGAGGTCATCTGCAAGAGTCTGAAGCTCGCAGTTACGGTTTCTTTCGCAGGTAAGACACTTTCTGTCGTGGTTGGAAAGGATGAGTTCCAATACAACCTTACGGGCATCTCTTACTGCGGGAGTATTTGTATAAACTTCAAGGCCTTCAGCTACGGGATATACGCAAGCTGCCTGAAGTGCTCTGCCACCTTTAATTTCAACAAGACACATTCTGCAAGAACCTGTCTGGCTTACATCCTTAAGGTAGCAAAGTGTGGGAATATCAATACCGGCTGTACGAGCAGCTTCAAGTACTGTAGTACCGGCAGGAACAGATACGTCCTGACCGTTGATTTTTAAATTAACCATTTCCATTTCTCTGCACCCCTTTCTTACTTCTTAATGATAGCGTTGAACTTACATGTTTCCACACAAGCACTGCACTTAATACACTTATCTGTATCGATTGTGAAGGGACTCTTGATTTCGCCTGTGATAGCACCAACGGGACACTTTCTTGCACAAGCGGAACAACCCTTACACTTTTCGGGAACTATATAGTAATTTGTGAGAGCCTTACATACGCCTGCAGGACATTTCTTGTCTACAACGTGTGCAACATACTCATCACGGAAATATCTGAGAGTTGAAAGAACAGGGTTGGGAGCTGTCTGACCGAGACCGCAGAGAGAAGCACTCTTGATGCTGTGGCAAAGAAGCTCAAGACGGTCGAGATCTTCAAGAGTACCGTTACCCTTAGTAATCTTATCAAGAATCTCAAGAAGTCTCTTTGTACCGATACGACAGGGCGTACACTTACCGCAGGATTCGTCAACTGTGAACTCAAGGAAGAACTTCGCGATATCAACCATACAGTTGTCTTCGTCCATTACGATAAGACCGCCGGAACCCATCATTGAACCGATTGAAATAAGTGAATCGTAGTCAATGGGTGTATCGATAAGAGAAGCAGGGATACATCCGCCGGAAGGACCACCTGTCTGAGCAGCCTTGAATGCTTTACCATTGGGAACACCGCCACCGATTTCTTCAACGATTTCGCGGAGTGTTGTACCCATAGGAATTTCAACAAGACCTGTGTTGTTAATCTTACCACCGAGTGCGAATACCTTAGTACCCTTACTCTTTTCTGTACCGATTGTATTGAACCAGTCTGCACCCTTGTTGATAATAACAGGGATATTAGCGTAGGTTTCTACGTTGTTGAGGATAGTGGGTTTGCCCCAGAGACCCTTAACTGCAGGGAACGGAGGACGGGGACGAGGCTCACCACGGTGTCCTTCAATAGAAGTCATAAGAGCTGTTTCCTCACCGCAAACGAATGCACCGGCACCAAGACGAAGACCGATGTCGAAGCTGAATCCACTACCGAAGATGTTTTCACCAAGGAGACCGTATTCCTTAGCCTGGTCAATAGCAATCTGAAGACGCTGTACAGCGATGGGATACTCTGCACGGATGTAGATGTAACCCTGATTAGCACCTATTGCGTAACCTGCAATTGCCATAGCTTCACGTACACTGTGGGGGTCACCCTCAAGAATACTTCTGTCCATGAACGCACCGGGGTCACCTTCGTCGGCGTTACAGCAAACATACTTCTGCTCGTTTACGCTCTTGGAAGCGAAGTCCCACTTACGACCGGTGGGGAAACCGCCGCCGCCACGGCCACGAAGACCTGAATCCTTAATAACCTGGATAACATCCTGAGGAGTCATTTCTGTAAGTACTGTTGCAAGCGCCTTATAACCATCAAATGCGATATATTCTTCAACGTTTTCGGGGTTAATAACACCACAGTTACGAAGAGCGATACGCATCTGCTTCTTATAGAAATCAACCTCGTTAAGAGATTTGATTGTATCATCATTTTCGTTGATGGTCTCATCATAAACAAGTCTCTTTACGATTCTACCCTTGAGAAGATGCTCAGTTACGATTTCCTCTACATCCTCTTTCTGAACTCTGCTGTAGAATGCACCCTCGGGATAAACAACTACAACAGGACCGAGCGCACAAAGACCGAAGCAACCTGTTTTTACAACCTTAACCTCGTTTTCAAGACCGTTAGCCTTGAGCTGTGCTTCAAACTCGTCAAGAAGTTTAGCACCACCTGAAGAGGTACATCCTGTACCGCCGCAGATGAGCACGTGTGATCTGTACAAACTCATCTTAATACTCTCCCCTCTTACTTCTGTGCACCGACTGTATATTCGACAACGGGAGCACCGTTTACGATATGGTCAGATACAATCTTTGCAACTTTTTCAGCCGTCATCTTAACGTAAGTTACTTTTTCCTTACCGGGAACGTAAACTTCAACGATGGGCTCAAGAGCACACATACCGATACAGCCTGTCTGCTCAATAACAACATTGCTGAGATTACGCTTATTAGCTTCTTCAAGGAAAGCTGTCATAACGGGACGAGCACCTGCTGCGATACCGCAAGTTGCCATACCGACAACAACTCTTACACCCTCTTCTCTTTCCTGTCTGAGATTTACATTATCAAGAACCTTTTTCTTAATAGCTTCAAGTTCTGCTATGCTTTTCATATTATTTCGCACCTCCATAAATTTCGGTTAAGTTTTCTGTTATAAATTCTCCAATCCATGTTGCAACACTTATCTCGCTGAAGCTTACCTCGTCACCCAAAACTTTTCTGAGTTCACGGGTGTCAAGCTGAAACTGCTCCTTTTCAAAGGAATGGGTATAAACAAAGTCAATGGTGGGATTCATACTTATAAGCGATACCATAACCGCTGATATGTCCCCCAGAGGCTGTCTGTCGATATGATTGTAGGAGAAATCCGCACGGATAACCGTACCGACCCCGACCTGACTTTCAAGCTTTATATCGCCGTCTGCCTGCTGTGCCAGTGATTTTAAAAGAGAGATTCCCAAGCCAACCTTACGTGTGGTACGGGTTGTTACAAAGGGGTCTGTAACTCTTTTAACCATTTCCTCATCCATTCCGCATCCGTTATCCTTTACAGTAAAGGCAAACAAATCTGTGGACGGAGCTTCCTCAATTATTACTTCAATCAAGGTTGCATTTGCACGGATTGAATTTTGTACAATGTCAAGAATATTTAAACTGATTTCCTGCATCAGCCCTGATATTTTGCAAGGATGCCGGGAACGTCGTCTGCTGTGATACGGCCGTATACATCCTCATTGATTGTGAATACGGGAGCAAGACCGCAGGCACCGATACAACGTGTAGCTTCAAGAGAGAATTTACCGTCTGAAGTACATCCGTCAACATCGATTTTCAAGAGCTCCTTGAACTTATCCAAAATATCACCGCTGCCCTTAACATAACAAGCGGTACCAAGGCAAACACCAATCTTATACTCACCCTTGGGATTGAGGGAAAACTGTGTGTAGAAAGTTACAACACCGTAAACTTCAGCAAGCGGAACGCTGAGACCGTCAGCGATCATTGTCTGAACCTCAATGGGAAGGTAACCGTAGATTTCCTGTGCCTTATGGAGAACAGGGATAAGTGCGCCGCTCTGGTCCTTGTACTGGGCGATAACGCTCATAAGCTGTTCTTCCTGCTCTGCTGTTCCCTTGAAGGGAATAACTGCTTCTTTTGCCATGACTTTACCTCCTAAAGTTAATAAAAATAAATTATATTCAACTTATATATCGATATCGCAATATCGATTGCAATATCACTCTGCTAATTATAACAAAATAAAAGCGTTTTGTCCATAACAAAACGCAAAAAAATCGATTTTATTTCAAATTTTTTATTATTTCAGCAGGGGTTATTTCCCCTATCTCCAAAAAGTTTACTTTTTCTGAAATATCTGTAAGTATGTGTGCATCACTGTCGGATATATATTTATACTTTCCGTCTTTTTCATAATCTGATGCGTGCCTTGAAAGCTCAAGGGTTGAAAACTCAAGATAATCGGGCACACAGCCGAGGGTTGCAACAATACCGTTTTTCTCACGGTCAATGTGCGCGGCTATACACACACCACCGAGTGATTCCGCCTTGGCTTTGATTTCCTCAATAGGCAAATCTGTGGCATTTATAAGCAGAACATCAATCTCCCCTGTTTTTTCATCAACCTCGTTCATTATCCACTGCTCACCGAAAATATCGGGACGGTTCTTTATTGGCGGAAGATGGGATTCCAAAAATTCACCCATTTCCTCTGCCGTTTCAATAGTCGGAAAAAGGCACAACAGGTGTATATTTTCTGCACTTTCCGCTTCAATTGCCGGGACTACACAGATACCGTATTCCTCTGCCGCCTTTGTAACAGCACGGACATTCCTCGCTGTATTATGGTCGGCAACGGCAATGGCATCAAGACCGTTTATGTAGCTCATTCCTGCGATGCTATGCGGAGTCATATCCATATCGGCACAGGGCGAAAGGCAGGAATGAATATGAAAGTCATAATAACATTTCATAGGCATTCTTTTATCTCGCAGGCAAGCTGAAACGCGCTTTTTTCTGTGATGTATGTAGGGATTCCCTCAGATTCAGCACGCTTTAGTGCCTGGGGGTCAAGCTGTATATTTTCCGCAATTATAACCATAGCACAATCTGTAAGGGATGCTACTGCAGGAACATTGATATTTCCCTGAATGGTTATCCACGCATCACCGCTTTGTGCCTTGCTCATAACAAGGCTGAGCAGGTCACCGATATGGCAGCCAGTAACCTCCCTGTCTGTATTTTCTTCATCACAAACTGCCGTAAGGTTTAGCTTTTCGTAATATCCTTTACTGTCATCATCTGCACCTCACTCGTCAATCATCTTGCTAAGCTCCGTTATTTCCTTTGCAAGCATTTCTATTTTTTCACGGAGACGGAATATACAATCCCTCTCCTGAGCTTTTCCGCGGACAATATCCTCTGCAAATTCACGGCAGTTGGGACTGCCGCAGCTACCGCAGTCAAGTTGAGGAAGACGATTGTAGATTTCCTCCATAAGCTGCATTTTACGCATAGCTTCATTTATGTCAGGGTCAAGAGGAGAATACGGCTCATAATCAACCTTTTTATCCCAAAACAGACTGATACCGTCATAATCAACGGGCTTACCCACAAGATTTTCGGAAAGATTGCGGATTCTTGAATTTGCCACAAATTCATTTTCCACATTAAGAGGACCGCCCGTACAACCGCTGTTACAAGCAAGAGCTTCAATAAATTCAATATTGTTAAGTTTATCGTCCTCAAGCTCCTCCAACATTTTAATTACATTATGTATTCCGTCAACGGCTATGTAATTACTGATTCCCAAAGCTTCGGTTTCTCCTCCGCTTCTCGCCCATCTTACGCCGTCCTTTCCTGCAATGGAAATCTTTTGCACCTCTTTAACGCCCTGTAAAGCGTGTGCAAGACGCATATACACATCCTTAACGGCAATGACACCGCTGACTGCAGATTTTTCAAGGGCAAGAGGCTGTTTTACAGCCGTTACCTTTGCAGGGCAGGGTGATATGAAAAATATGCCTATTTCATCATCGGAAAGTCCTGTTTTTTCTATTGCTTCCTTCCTTGCCATCTGTGCTGCAACTTCCATTGGGGAGGTAAGGGGAATAATGTTTTCCGAAAGAGAGGGAAAACGTACTGCAATAAGCCTTACAACGGCGGGACACGCAGAAGAAATAAGCGGTCCGTCGTAGTTTTTGGATGCAAGAATTTCTTTCGTTTTTTCCGTGATTACTTCGGCACCTCTTGCAACCTCAAAAACATCATCAAAGCCGATATGCTTAAGCCCTGTCAGAATTACATCTATATTCACCGCTTTGGAAAACTGTCCGCAAAACGCAGGTGCGACAAGAGCTACATTGTGCTTGTAGGATTCCAAAACATCAAAACTGTCACTTAAAACCTTTTTAGCACGGTAAGGACATCTCCTTACACATTCACCGCAGTCAATACACTTTTCACGGATTATTTTTGCTTTTCCGTTCTGGACACGGATTGCCTGAGTAGGACAGTAACGCATACAGGTAGTACAGCCTTTGCAAAAGTCTGTTTCAAGCCTTACACTATGGTACAATAATTCTTTTTTTTCTGCCATTTATACGCACCCCCTCGATTGTGGGAATTTACTTTTGCACAAGTACTGTCATATCCACAACAGTACCCTTTCCTATTTCTGTCGTTATCTTTAAATCGTCTGTATATCTTTTCATGTTGGGAAGTCCCATTCCTGCACCAAAACCCAGTTCCCTTACCTTGTCGTCGGCAGTAGAAAATCCTTCCTGCATAGCTTTATCAATATCCTTTATCCCAGGTCCCTGGTCGGTGTG
>JAZUPX010000062.1:0-15078 GCA_045605405.1 Clostridia bacterium | reverse complement strand
TTTTTAAAATACACTCGTTAACAAAGTCAGATGCATTTTGTGTGGCTTCAGAAAGGGTTGCTCCTGTTAAATACATACCAATAAATGCCGAGGCAAATAAATCCCCGCTACCGTAAAAAACTCCATTATAAAGTGGTTTTTCAGCAGTATAGAGAGTGTCGGTTTCTTTTTCATAAGAAACTGTTGCAATTGAGTTTTCCTTATGTACTCCTGTGATAATAACATTGTTGCAAAGTGCGGAAAGGTATTTTGCAATTTCTTTCACATCATTTGTGCTTTTATAATTCTCAGGTAAGCCACCGGACAGAATCATTGCTTCTGTCATGTTGGGGGAAATGATGTCTGCTTTTTTACAAAGTTCAGCGAGATTTTTCGCATAATCTTTATTAAGACCTGAGTAGAATTTTCCGTTGTCTGCCATTGCAGGATCGATGAAAACAATCGTATTTTCTTTTTTGAATCGGTCAATGAAATCGCTTACTGCACGTATAAGCTCGTTAGAACCGATATATCCGACATATATTGCATCAAACTCAATACCAAGGCTTTCCCAATGATTACAAATTCCGTTAAACTCATTGTAAAGGGGATGGAAAGTGTAGTTTTTGAATTCTCCCGTATGAGTGGAAAGAACAGCGGTAGGAAGAACTACTGTTTCTGTTCCGAGTGCTGAAATAACGGGGAGAGCAACAGTTACGGAGCACTTACCGAAACACGAAATGTCTTGAATTGTAACCAATCTTTTTTGCTTCATAAGAATAACCTCTTAAACACACATCAGCCAACGGCTGATGTGTGTTTGTAAAAACATTATAAACTGTAACGCTGTTTGTACATATCATAAAATTCAAAGAATTCGTTTGCACCTGTTTCCTTGACATTATGCAGATATTCGTGTGTCTGGAGAGAGTTGTTTTCAATCTCGAGAAGACATACTGCAATATTTGAGCAGTGGTCGGAAACTCTTTCAAAGTTTGCTAAAATATCAGAGAGAACAAAGCCAAGCTCAATAGTACAGTTTCCTGTACGAAGTCTTTCAACGTGGTTTCTTTTAATCTTGTGGTTTAACTTATCAATAATTTGTTCAAGAGGCTCAACCTTTTTTGCTACATTAAGGTCCTCATTAACAAGTGCTTCAACAGCGAGTGAGAGAATTTCACGAACTGCATTTGCCATAACTGAAAGCTCACGCTGTGCCTCGGGGGAGAAAGAAATGTTTTTTGTATTGATTTCTTTAGCCGCATCCATAATATTTACTGCGTGGTCAGCGATTCTTTCAACGTCTCCTACAACGTGTAGAAGTTGAGAAACCTCGCGGCTGTCCTTCTGTGAAAGGTCTTGCTCTGAAATCTGAAGCAGATAAGAACTTGTAGCATCCTCGTACTCATCAACTTCTTTTTCATTATTAATGATTGCTTCAGCAAGATTTTCATCATATTTATTAATTAATGTTATTGCATCAAGGAACGTTTTCTTGGAAATTGCTGCCATTTCAGAAACGGTCTGGCGGCAGGTCTGCACCGCAAACGATGGGACAGAAAGGAATCTGGAATCCAGTGTTCTGAATGTAGTTTGTTTAGCTTTTTTGTTCTTTGATTTTTCCTTTACTGAAAGTGTAGTAAGCTTTTCTATAAGAGAACAGAAAGGCATAAGTATTATGGTAGATAAAATATTGAATAATGTGTGTATTACCGCAATGTTAAAGGGAGATGCGTTTGCCTCCATAAACGGAAATTCAACAACAGCACACAATGCATAGAATGCTACACCTACGATAACTACGCCAAGCATTTTTATATAAAGGCAGGCGAGAGCTACTCTCTTGGAATCTGTGTTTCCGTTGATTGAAGAAAGAATCGGTGTAATAGTTGTGCCGATGTTCTGTCCGAGAATAATGGGGATAGCTGTTGAAATAGAAATGATCCCCGTTCCTGCAAGTGCCTGCAAAATACCCACAGATGCAGAGGATGACTGGATGATTGCTGTAAGAATTGTACCTGAAAGTACACCAAGAACAGGGTTTTTAAACATTACCATTGTTTTTGCAAATGCGGGTGAATCCTTGAGTCCGCTCATAGAACCGCTCATTGTTTCCATGCCGAACATCAAAACCGCAAAACCGAGAAGTATTTTGCCTGTATCCTTTTTCTTATCAGTTTTGCCAACCATTGTCATTATAATACCGATTGCCGCAAGAATAGGCGTAAAGGACGATGGCTTAACAATGCGGAGAAAGAAATTGTCACCGCTGATTCCTGTGAGGGAAAGAAGCCAGGAAGTAACGGTAGTACCGATGTTGGCACCCATAATTATGCTAATGGTCTGACCGAGCTTCATAATACCCGAGTTTACAAAACCTACAAGCATAACAGTAGTGGCTGAAGATGACTGAATTACGGCTGTCACTGCAAAACCAAGGAAAAATGCCATAAGTCTGTTTGATGTAAGTCGGCTTAATATACTTTCAAGTCTTCCGCCGGAAAGTTTTTTCAGTCCGTCGCCCATTTCGTTCATTCCGTAAAGGAAGAGTGAAAGTCCGCCTATCAATGTGAGAATGGTAAAGAAATCCATAATCAGCCTGCCTTTCTGATTTTAATTATTTACCTTTTTCTTATTTGTTAAACTTTTCTGCAATAGCAACGATTTCGGACGGATGAGAGATGATAACATCTGCACCACCGTTTTCCAACTCTTCACGGTCCCTGAAACCCCAGAGAACCCCGATTGTATAAAGTTCAGCACCTTTACCTGTTTTCATATCAGTTGCAGTATCTCCTATGTAAAGACATTCTTCTTTGGAAACACCAAGCTCGTTCATTATATCAAATACGCCTGCAGGGTCGGGCTTAAGCGCAATTCCGTCACGACCTCCATAGCACACATCCACGAGCTCACCCCCGAAAAGTGCATCCGATACTTTAATTGCCGTTTCGTGGGGCTTATTTGAAAGAATAGCCACCTTAATCCCCATTTCTTTAAGTGCCTTGAGCATATCAAGAATTCCCTCGTATGGCTCTGTCAGGTAGAGAAAGTCGTTATCATATTTTGTATTGTATTCAAAAGCCACCTCTTCATAATAGCTTTCATCGGCATCTACGGTTTTGAGCATTCTTTCAACTAATACTTTAGCACCGTTTCCTACAATTTTCTTGTAAACATCAGATTCAATGGTAGGAAGACCGGCTTTTTTTAGTGCATTGTTTGCGAAGTATGTAATAGAGTTTATGGTGTTTGAAACCGTTCCATCCATATCAAAAATACATGCCTTTATCATTTTGTTACTCCTTATCTTAAAATTTTTATTATTCTTGTTGAAAATATTGCTGATTTTTTTGGGATTTTATCAATTATATAAAATAAAAATAAAACAAAAATCAATGCCCCTATAGCAGACATATCAGCAATCACAATGTTATCAGTAAGCTCATTGACCGTAAAATATGTGATAATACACACAATTATAGGAAGAATATATCCGATAAACGCTAATGACATAAAAGCAAGTGAATTCATCTGTATTTTTACAGTATCTCCGACCTTTGCAGAAATGCCGTTTGTAGCCTCTACGACCGAGGAGGTTGGTTTGCAACCGCCCTCACACTGGGCACAGTTTTCCCCGCAGGAGGATGTCCTTTGTATCCTTACAAGCGCTTTTTTCCCCTGAATTTCAAAAACTTCTCCAATTTGTTCCATATATTAACCTCCTATATGCATATTCCAAGCATATGTTCTGCGTTTTTAAGTGAAACTTCACTGATGTTGTCACCGCTTATTATACGTGCAATTTCATAAACTCTTTCCTTTGTGTCAAGAGTCTTAATTTCTGTTTTAAATCCATCTTCATGAAGTTTCTTTTCTATCAGAATATGATTGTCTCCAGAAGCGGCAATAACAGGGAGATGAGTAACGGAAATAATTTGAAAATTTTCTGACAGTATTTTCATTTTATTTGCTATCTTTTCTGCAGCACGTCCTGAAACTCCCGTGTCAATTTCGTCAAACAAAAGAGTGGGAATGTTGTCAAAATCGGAAAATACCGATTTTATGGCAAGCATTACACGGCTGATTTCACCGCCTGATGCAATTTTCGAAAGGCTTTTCGGTGACTCTGACGGATTGGTGGAGATTAAAATTTCAACTCTTTCACAACCGTTTTCATAAAGGTCACATTCTGTAAAAGAAAATTCAATCTTGCACTTTGGCATATCAAGATAGGAAAGCTCCTCAGTAAGCCTTTCTGCAAGAATAACTGAACTTTCGTGCCTTTTTTGAGAAATTTTTTCTGCAAGCATTGTTGCTTTTTCAGTAAGTAATTCCTTTTTCTTTAAAAGCTCGTCCATATTTTCATCAAAGGACCTGAGAAAAAGTAGCTTTTCAGAAGCTTCATCATAAAACTTAAGGATATCGGGAATTTCTCCGCCGAATTTCCTTTTAAGCTTGTTTATTTCATCAAGCCTGTCGTCAATTTCACGAAGCTCCCTCTCATTATATTCAATTCCTGACATATACGAAGAAATATCGTGGAAAAGTTCTTCAATTTCATAATAAAGCTCAGTAGCCTTTTCAGAGTAGGGAAGTGAGGCTCTGTCAATATCTGAAAGTGCTTCAAGTGCTCTTTTGGCTGTATAAAGAAGTTCCTTTGTACCACTATCTCCGCCTAATGCGGAGTATGCCTTTTCAGCATGTTTGCTGATAATTTCAGCGTTTGATAAAACGGCTTTTCGGGAAAGAAGATTTTTTTCTTCCTCAGGAGAAAGGTTTGCCTTTTCAATCTCTTCAGTCTGGTATGTAAGATAATCTATTTCATTCTGCCTTGAATGACTATCTTCATTCATTTTTTCAAGTGTTGCAATAATCTCTTTAAGTTCACAGAATATATTCCTGTATTCCTTGAGAAGCTCTCCGTTTTCAGAAAAAGCATCGAGAAATCTTATGTGCGAGGATGTATCCATTAAATCAGAACTGTCGTGCTGACCGTGGATAATAACTAATTTTTCTCCCACAGAGCGAAGCAGGGATACATTTACCGCATTGGAATTGATGTGGCAGAGATTTCTGCCGTCACGGTAAAGCTTTCTCGTAATTACTACGTTGCCGTCGTCGGGAGTGATACCGACGCTTTCAAGGATACTGTCTGTCTCCTGAGAGTAAAACACGGCACTTACCCTGCAGAAATCAGCCCCCTCCCTTATAAAATCACGGAGAGTACGTCCACCCAACACCATATTGAGAGAATTTATGAGCAAAGATTTACCTGCACCTGTTTCTCCCGTTATGACATTAAGCCCTTTATCAAATTCAATAGATGCCCGTTCAATAACTGCGACATTTTCTATATCGATCTGAATAAGCATTGTATTTATTCTCCCATATTCTTAAGCTTTTTGGTAAGCTTCTGTGCGGCTTCCTCACTGCGTGCGGTAACAAAAATAGTATCGTCACCTGCTATTGTGCCCAGACATTCTGAAAACTGCATAGCATCCAAAACACTTGCGGCACCCTGCGCCATACCCGTCAAGGTCTTTATAACGATAGTGTTAAGAGCATAGTCAACGCTTACTATACTCTGTCTGAGAATATTTGACATCTTGTCGGAAATACCGTCGTCATTATTTTGAGTATTGGGAGCGTATACATATTTTCCGTCACCGTTAAGCTTCTTTACAAGGCGAAGCTCCTTTATATCTCTTGAAACTGTGGCCTGTGTAACGTCGAATCCCACCGAAGCAAGTGCAACGGTAAGGTCCTGCTGTGTTTCTATATTTTGTTCCTTTATAAGTGTAAGAATTGCTTCGTGTCGTTTGTTTCTCATTTTTTTACCTCTTTTAAAGTTTCATTTGAAGTATATCATAAAAACTGAGTTCTTCATTATGCGTCAGCCGTGCTGTATACTGTGATTTTTCAACTGTTATGTAATCGTATTCTCCAAGCGCACATAAGAACTGTCCGTCCACGGAAAGCTCCGACAGAGCAGAAGCATTTATTTTAATATTTTTTGTAGGAAGAACGATGCTTCTTGCTTTCAGCATATGGGGACAAATCGGTGTTATAACCATTGCATCTGTATCGGGAGAAAGGATAGGACCTCCTGCAGAAAGGGAATATGCCGTAGACCCCGTGGGAGTAGCAATAATCATTCCGTCTGCACGGTAACTGCAAAGGGACTTTTCCTCGCTGTATGCAGTAAAATCTATAAGATGAGAGTTTGCACTTCGTGAAAGAACGATTTCGTTGAGTGCGTGGTATGTTGCTGCTTCCTTGCCGCCCGAATATACTTTTACGCAAAGCATATAACGGTTGTCATAATGAATATCATCAGACAAAAGTATCTTTGAAACCTCATTAAGATTACTGCTTTCCATAGTAGAAAGATAACCGAGATTTCCGGTGTTTATACCGACAAGAATATTTTTGTATGGAGCACACTTTTTAGAGGTTGCAATAATCGTTCCGTCTCCGCCCAGAACTGCCACAATAGGGCAGGAAGAGAAAAGCTCATCTTCAGTTTTTGGAACAACACCAGGAAGAAGATGTGCATCATCCGCAGGGCAGAACAACTGCGCCTTTCCTTGAAGAAGATTTATAAGCTCGCCTGCAACTGCAAGTGCATTCTTTTTATCAAAATTTACAATCAGTGCAATTTTTTTCAAATAATCACCCCATTGTATTTTTATATTCCGTATAATTATACATCATTTTTGTATGAAGGTCAATAAAATTAAAGGAAATTATGCCCTGATTATCAAAAAAGAAGAATCACTACATTGTAGTGATTCTTCTTTTTTGGTGCAGGTAACAGGACTTGAACCTGCATGAAATTGCTCTCATACGGACCTGAACCGTACGCGTCTGCCAATTCCGCCATACCTGCATATGAAATTTTTAACACTCAGTAATTATACAATAGAAAATTCAGAAAATCAAGCTTTTTCTTGAAAATAGCAGAGATATTTATTAACAAAAATAAATATCTCTGCTTCATAACTTATTTTTTTGAACCGTGTATTGCTTCGGTATCGTCTATGCTGATTTGTGATGTGTGGGGAATGGGCTTCCATGTAACATTCATAAAGAGTGCAAAATACATTGAAACCGTACCAATAATATCAAACAATGGCCACATGAAGCTGTACCACAGCTTTTTAACCCAACTGAATTTCTTTATCCTCTTATTCCCCCAGAGGAAAATGAATATTGCCTCACACATAGCAACCCAATGATTGGCAAGTCTCCAGGAAATACGCCAGAAGATGACGGTATATAGGCAAGCGAAGAAACCTTGATTTATGTATGTCACTATATAGAAAAAGCCGACTATAATTCGTCTTGCCCATGCAAACAGGGGACGGGGGGCAACTAACATAAACATATCAAATGACATGAATCTTAATCTTAATGACCTTAATGAAAACCAATATTTAAAGGCCCTTTTTTCGTGTCCTGAGGATACAGGTGATGTTTCCTTATGTATCCCTATAAATGAATTTTTGAAAAGCTGCCATCCCGATTCCACAAAGGCAAGAATATGACCTTTAGCCCATCTGATACGCTGACGAAGAACTATTTTGAGGTTTACGGGTTGTTCATCGTAAAACTCTGCTGCGTCATTATAGGAAATTTTATACCCTGCTGCAACTGCATCGGCTGCAAAGGCTCTGTCCTCGGTGAGAGAGGTGTATTTCCAACCGTTTTTAACAAGCTCGTTTGAAAAGAGAAATCCTGTTCCCTGAATATGTGTCGCAAGATGGAACAGAGAACGAGCTCTGTGCATTTTTATAGATGTACGAATCCAATGCAAAGCATATGATGCCGAAATCCAGTTATCATCAAAATTCTTTGTGTTTCTGAATGAAGTTATTATCTTTTCTCCAGCATCAAAGGATTCATTCATTCGTGTAACATAGTCTGTATTAAGAAGGTTGTCGGCATCAAAGATAAAATATCCCTCAAATGAATCTCTGCCGTAATCTTCCTCTATTTTTTCAAAAAGAAACTGAAGTGCAAAACCCTTTGTGCGGTGTTCATCATCAAATCTTTCGTAGCATATTGCACCGTGCTCACGTGAAATTTCGGCTGTTGAGTCCGTGCAGTTATCAGCTACAACAAATGTTGTGATAAGCTCAGACGGATAATCCTGCTTTTTTATACTTTCGATAAGGTTGCCGATAACATTTTCTTCGTTTCGTGCCGCAATCAGTATCGCATATTTGTGCTGATTTTTTGCAGGTTTGAATTTACGTGTTGTAAAGATACCTACAACTACGTACACGGCACGGAATATCAAAAGGAATGACACTATATAACCCCAGCTGTTTTTAAATGCTTTTGCAACCTCAAAAGCGTTATAGTCGCCGGGGTGTGCAAGTACTGTAAATGCATTGTAAACATTACCGAATATATTCGGGTCAAAAGATATAATACTGTAAATAGCTTTTTCAAGTAAGTCGAATATTTTGTATATAAAATCCAAAATAAGGCTCCTTTCCGTTGACAAACTGAGCTTAAAAACTGTGAATCACTCTTCTCATGCGTGTAAATATATCATAAAACAATGCATATGTCAAGTGAGATGGAAAGCTGCTGTATCCTTTTTAATTAACGAAAGTCTATAAAAATAATTGACACTTTTTGTCCTTTGTGATATAATCATAAAAGTCAAATCTTAGGAGGGCAAAATGCGTTACGTTATAAAAAACTCAACAGTTCTAACTGAAAAAGGTTTTGTGAAAACTGATTTGTTTGTTGATAACGGGATAGTTGTTTCTATTGGTGGCGGTACTCAGTCTGACGCTACAGTTTTTGAATTTAATAATTGTTATATTTTACCCGGTTTTGCAGATGTACATGTTCATTTGCGAGAGCCGGGTTTTTCTTATAAAGAAACAATTAAGACGGGAACCCGGGCTTGTGCAAGGGGCGGTTATACCGATGTATGCACAATGCCCAACCTTAATCCCGTACCCGACAGTATTGAAAATATTAAGGTACAGCTTGAACTTATTAAGAAGGATGCCTGCATAGGTGTTCATCCATGTGCGGCAATTACCGTTGGTGAGCAGGGAGAAGTTCTTTCAGATATTGAGGGACTTTCCGATTATGCAGTTGCATATTCTGACGATGGACGGGGTGTGCAGGATGACAATATGATGGAAGAGGCAATGGAGCGTGTTAAGAATTGCGGAAAGCTTATAACAGCTCATTGTGAGGTTAATTCACTCCTTAACGGCGGATATATCCGTGAGGGTGAATATTCCAAGGCTCACGGACACAGAGGGATTGTTCCCGAAAGCGAATGGAAGATGGTGGAGAGAGATATTAAACTTGCTGAAAAGAGCGGATGTCCCTACCACGTTTGTCATATATCAACGAAAGAGAGTGTAGAACTTATCCGTCAGGCAAAGGCTCGCGGAGTAGACATAACCTGCGAAACAGCACCCCATTACCTTATTTTGACCGAGGACAACCTTTGTGAGGACGCACGATTTAAAATGAATCCTCCGCTCGGCAATAAAGAGGACAGGCTCGCACTTATCGAGGGTATTATAGACGGAACAATTGATATGATTGCTACCGACCACGCACCCCACAGTGCAGAGGAAAAGGGCAGAGGGCTTGAAAAGAGTCTGATGGGTATTGTAGGTATCGAAACAGCCTTTTCTCTTATGTACACCCACTTCGTTAAAACGGGAATTATTTCCCTTGAAAAACTTGCAGAGCTTATGTGTACAAACCCCCGAAAGAGATTCTCCCTTGGAAAAGGTGTTATAAAAGAGGGAGAAAAAGCTGATTTTACAGTTTTTGACCTTGCCGAAAGCTATGTTATAAATTCAGATGAATTTCTTTCAATGGGCAAAAGTACTCCCTTTGAGGGTAAGCCTGCTATCGGCAGATGTAAGATGACCGTTTGTAACGGAGAAGTTGTATGGAGGGAAATATGAAACAGAGTATTTTTGAGATAGTTTCCAACAAAAAACTTGCTGACATAACCTATGAAATGGTTTTAAAGGGCGATTGCTCGGACATCACCAAGCCAGGTCAGTTTGTAAATATCAAGCTTGACGGCTTCTTCCTCCGCCGTCCTATTTCCGTATGTAACAGCAAGGATGATGTCCTTACTATTATATATAAGGTTGTAGGGCAGGGAACGGAAGTTATGGCAAATATGACTGCCGGTGAAAAGCTTGACATCCTTACAGGTCTTGGAAACGGATACGACCTTGAGAAAAGTGGTGAAACTCCTGTGCTTATAGGCGGCGGTGCAGGTGTGCCTCCGATGTATATGCTTGCTGTCGAGCTTTTGAAACAAGGAAAAAAGCCTACTGTTGTTCTTGGATTTAACAAGAAGAGCGAGGTTTTCTATGAAGAAGAATTTAAAGCACTCGGCATAGAAACTGTTGTAGCTACTGCCGACGGAAGCTACGGTGTGAAAGGTTTTGTAACGGATGCAATAAAGGACCTTGACTATACATATTTCTTTACCTGCGGTCCCGAGCCTATGCTCAAGGCTTTGTATGACAACACAAATACAAGCGGTCAGCTCAGCTTCGAAGCCCGTATGGGTTGTGGCTTCGGTGCTTGTATGGGCTGTACTTGCGAAACCCTTTACGGAAACAAGAGAATATGTAAGGACGGTCCCGTTCTTGTAAAGGAGGAAGTAAAATGGGCAAACTGAGTGTTAATTTAAGTGGACTTCAGCTTGACAATCCGATTATTCCCGCAAGTGGTACTTTCGGTTTTGGTTATGAATTTGCTGAGTACTATGACATAAATATACTTGGAAGCATTTCACTTAAGGGAACAACCCGTGACCCCCGTTACGGAAATCCGCTTCCCAGAATTGCGGAATGTTCAAGCGGAATGCTAAATGCCGTTGGATTACAGAATCCCGGTGTAGAGAAAGTTATTTCTGAAGAACTTCCCAAGCTTCGCAAGTGCTTCAACAAAAAAGCAGTTGCGAATGTAAGCGGTTTCTCTCTTGAGGACTATGTTTACACCTGCGAAAAAATGGATAAGCAGGATGAGGTTGGTATTCTTGAAGTTAATATCAGCTGCCCCAACGTAAAGCACGGCGGTATGAGCTTTGGAACAAACCCCGAGAGTGCAGCAGAAATTACCCGTGCAGTAAAGAGTGTTACCACAAAGCCTGTTTATATCAAGCTTTCCCCCAATGTAACAGACATTGTTTCCATTGCCAAGGCTTGCGAGGAAGCAGGGGCAGACGGTATCTCAATGATAAACACTCTTTTGGGTATGCGTATTAATCTTAAAAACAGAAAGCCCATCCTCTTTAATAAATCAGGCGGTTTTTCTGGAAGTGCGATTTTCCCCGTTGCCGTGTCAATGGTTTACAGAGTGTATGAGACAGTAAATATTCCCATCATCGGTATGGGCGGTGTAACAACACCCGAGGATGTTATTGAAATGATGCTTGCAGGAGCAACGGCTGTTCAGGTCGGTGCGGCAAACCTTGTAGAACCTTACGCTTGTAAGAATATTATAGAAGGTCTTCCTGCAGTCATGGAAAAATATAATATTGAATCTTTAGAAAGTATAATCGGAGGTGCTCACTAATGGGTAAGGATGTAATTGTAGCTTGTGACTTCGCGTCAAAGGACGCACTTTTAGAGTTTCTTGACAAATTCTCGGGCAGAAAGCCTTTTGTGAAAATCGGTATGGAGCTTTTCTATGCAGAAGGCCCTGAAATTGTAAAAGCAGTAAAGGAGAGAGGACATAAGATTTTCCTCGACCTTAAGCTTTGCGATATTCCCAACACAGTTAAAAAATCAATGAAGGTGCTTTCAAACCTCGATGTTGATATGACAAATCTTCACGCTTTCGGTACAAAGGAAATGATGAAAGCCGCAATCGAGGGCTTGACACGTGAAGACGGAACCCGTCCCATTCTCATTGCAGTAACACAGCTTACTTCAACAAGTGAAGAAAGAATGAAGAATGACCTTCTCATCGATGCTCCTTTGACAGAGGTTGTTGAGCATTACGCAAAATGTGCCGCAGAAAGCGGACTTGATGGCGTAGTATGCTCTCCTCACGAGGCATCAAGAGTTAAGGAAGTTTGTGGAAAGAACTTCGTAACAGTTACTCCCGGTATCCGCTTTGCAGACAGTGCGGCTGATGACCAGGTAAGAATTATGACTCCCGAAAAGGCAAAGAGTGTAGGAAGTGACTACATCGTTGTAGGCAGACCTATTACTGCTGCAGACGACCCCGTAGCCGCATACGAAAGATGCGTAAGAGAATTTGTTGACTAATAGAAAGCGAGGAATATAAAAATGAAAGAACTTATTGCAAAAGACTTACTTAAAATCAAGGCAGTTTTCTTAAGCCCCGGCGAACCTTTTACATGGGCAAGCGGAATCGAGAGCCGCAGCTACTGTGACAATCGACTTACTCTCACAGCTCCCGAGGTAAGATGCGATGTAGAAAAAAGCCTTGCAGAAGTTGTAAAGAAATATTATCCCGAAGCAGAAGTGCTTATGGGTACATCTACAGCAGGTATTGCACACGCGGCAATCACAGCACATCTTCTTGATATGCCTATGGGTTATGTAAGAAGCGGTGCAAAAGACCATGGCAGACAGAATCAGATTGAGGGTAAGCTCGAAAAAGGTGATAAGGTTGTAGTTATTGAAGACCTTATTTCAACAGGCGGCAGTGTAATCGAGGTTGTAGATGCTCTCCGTGAAGCAGGTGCAGAGGTGCTTGGTATCGCATCTATATTCACATACGGCATGAAGAAAGGTCTTGAAAGACTTGAAGCAGCTAATGTAAAGAACATAAGCCTTACAGACTTTGACACAATTGTTGAAGTTGCTGCAAACGAAAACTATATCAAGGCTGAAGATAAAGAAAGACTCATAAAATTCCGTAATAACCCCTCCGACGAAAGCTGGATAAAAGGCTGATTTAAAAAATTACGGAAAGGATGAGGAAAATGAAAGACCTTATTGATATCTTAGACCTCAGCTTGGCTGAAATAGATGAACTTATAGATGTGGCAAATGATATTATAGCTAACCCCGATAATTACAGAGAAAAATGTAAGTATAAAAAGCTTGCAACACTCTTTTTTGAACCCTCAACCCGTACCCGTCTCAGCTTTGAGGCTGCTATGTACGAGCTTGGCGGAAATGTGCTCGGCTTCTCGGAAGCTCAGTCCAGCTCTGCGGCAAAGGGTGAGAGTGTTTCCGATACAGTAAGAACTGTTGAAGCATATGCTGATATTATTGCAATGCGTCATCCCAAGGAGGGTGCTCCCACAGTTGCCTCAATGAAGACTCAGATTCCCATTATCAATGCAGGTGACGGCGGTCATAACCACCCCACACAGACTCTTACAGACCTTCTTACTATCAAGAGGGAAATCGGCAGACTTGATAACCTTACCGTAGGTCTTTGCGGTGACCTCAAGTTCGGCAGAACAGTACATTCTCTTATTCAGGCGATGGTAAGATATAAGAATGTTAAGTTTATTATGATTTCCCCCAAGGAGCTTAAGCTTCCCGAATATCTTGTAAATGAAGTTCTTCTCAAAAATAATGTTGAGTTTGTTGAAACAGAGAACCTTGATGAAGCTATGGACAAGCTTGACGTCCTCTATATGACACGTGTGCAGAGAGAACGTTTCTTTAACGAGGCTGACTATGTACGACTGAAAGATACCTATATTCTCACTCCCGACAAGCTTGAACGGGCAAAAGAAACAATGCGCGTTCTTCATCCGCTTCCCAGAGTAAATGAAATCTCTGTTGAGGTTGATAATGAGCCGCGTCCTTGCTATTTCAGACAGGCAAGAAACGGTAAATATATCAGAATGGCTCTCATTATGAAGCTTCTCGGTATAGAGTAAGGAGGCTGGAATTATGCATATAGATGAAATTACAAACGGTATAGTAATTGACCATATCAAGGCAGGTAAGGCTATGGAGATTTACAAGCTCCTTAACCTTGACCAGCTTGAATGTTCCATTGCAATCATTAAAAATGTAAACAGCAAAAAAATGGGCAAAAAGGACATTATCAAAATTGATGAAGCCCTTGACGTAAATCTTGATGCTCTCGGTTATATTGATAACGGTATAACAATTAACACTATTGAAAACGGTGTGAAGACAAATAAAAGACATTGCGAGCTTCCTGAAAGAATCACTAATGTTGTCAAATGTAAAAACCCCAGATGCATAACCTCCATTGAGCAGGAAATAGACCATGTGTTTAAACTTACAGACCGTGAAAACAAGGTTTACAGATGTATCTACTGTGAAATGAAAGCAAAGAGTGAATAAACAAAAAAGACGGCTGAAGCCGTCTTTTTGTTGTCATATTTTAATGTAGTATTACCATTTCCGAACAAGTCAGAAGAATGAGAAATGCAAAATTAAATGCGGTAAACATCCCTATATATTTAAGAGCTTTTCGGGGATTGTATTTTGTATATTCTCTGAAAGTTATAAGACTTGCAAGGGAGGCTATAAGTGTTCCCACACCGCCTATATTTACACCGACAAGCAGGTCTGTGTAATTAGATGTAAACTGAGAAAGTAAAATTGCTGAGGGAACATTGCTTATTACCTGACAAGACAGTATGCTGAAAAGCAATGTGCTTTTTCCGAGAAGAAAATCAAAAATATTTTGCACGATTTCAATTCTTGCCATATTGCCTGCAAAAATGAAGAAAAAAACAAAAGTAAAAAGCAGGGGATAGTCAACATCCCGAAGTGCGTTTCTGTCCAATGCAAAAATTGATACGGGGATAATAAGAAGCCCTATTTGATATGGAATTGTACGGAAAACAATTGCTATTGACAATGTAAACAGAACAAGATAAATAATTGTTCTGTTTATTTCAAACTCAGGCTTTACATCATCGGTTTCAAGGGGTTCGGGACGGATAAATATATAACAGCAAACGGTTATTATCGCAATTGAAATAATAAAGGGCGGTGCCATTATACCCATAAATTCCAATGTTGGAATATTGAATTTTGTAAACAAATAGAGGTTTTGCGGATTTCCAAAAGGAGTGAGCATACCTCCTAAATTTGCGGCAATATTCTGCAT
>JAZUPX010000061.1:0-10977 GCA_045605405.1 Clostridia bacterium | reverse complement strand
CTTATCCTTGCGGTAACATTTGGATTTGCTCTTATGACTGCGGAAATTGCCCTCGGCAGAAAAACGGGACTCAGCGTAGTAGGTGCATTTACCAAGCTTAATAAGAAATTTACATTTCTTGGCTATCTTGCAGCTTTTGTTCCTGCTATAATTCTTCCTTATTACTCTGTAATAGGCGGCTGGGTAACAAAGTACTTTTTTGCTTTTTGTACCGGTAACGGTGTTATGGCGGCACATGACAGCTATTTCGGAGGGTTTATAACCTCCACAGCAGAGCCTGTCGGCTGGTTCTTTATCTATATCGGGCTGACAGCACTCGTTGTTCTTTTCGGTGTTGAAAAGGGTATTGAAAAGGTCAGCAAAATTATGATGCCTGTTCTGGTTGTTCTTTCTGTTGTTATTGCAGGTTATTCAATGACAATTCCCGGAGCAATCGAGGGTGTGAAATATTATATAACTCCCGATTTCGGAAAGTTTTCAGTAACAACTGTTCTTGCGGCAATGGGTCAGCTTTTCTATTCTATGTCCCTTGCAATGGGTATTATGGTAACGTACGGCTCCTATATGAAAAAAGAGGTTAACCTTGAAAGTTCTGTGTCTAACATAGAAATTTTTGATACAGGTATTGCATTTCTTGCAGGTCTTATGATTATTCCTGCTACATATGCCTTTTCCAATGGCTCTCCCGAAGCTCTCGGCAAAGGGCCCGGTTTGATGTTTGCTACACTGCCCAAGGTGTTCGAAAGTATGGCAGGTGGACAGATTATAGGTACACTTTTCTTCCTGCTTGTGCTTTTTGCTGCCCTTACATCTTCCATTTCACTTATGGAAACAGTTGTGTCTATCGTTTGTGACAAGCTTCGGTGGAACAGAAAAATTGCTCTTGCATCAGTATTTGTTTTCTCAATTGTTATGGGTCTTGTTTCCTGCTTCGGTTACAGCATATGGGATACAGCTACTATTATCGGAATGCAGATGCTTGATTTCTTTGACTTCGTTACAAACAGCGTAATGATGCCAGTTGTAGCATTCTTTACCTGCATATTTATCGGATATGTAATTAAGCCACAGGCTATTATTGAGGAAGTGGAACTTAGCGGGAAGTTCAAAAAGAAGGCACTCTTCACATTTGTCATCAAGTATCTTGCACCCGTTTGCATTATTGCAATACTGATTTCATCCGTACTTGATGCATATATCGGAATATTCTAGAATACTAAAGACCGTGATGAATTTTGTCACGGTCTTTAGTAATTATTAAAAATTTTTTAACAATATCAATAAAGTTTGTACACTTTTATCTTTTATGATATAATAAACGAGCAAAAGCTCAAAGATACAAGGAGGCAGCTTATGAATAACGAATTTGAAAACAGATTTGATGCAGATGAAAATAATGAAGTGTCTGCATCTATGGAAAATACCGAAACGGAAGAAATTAATGCAGAGGAAACCTTTGAAAATGTTACCGAAGAAGCAATACCGAGTTTTGATGAAAGGATTCCCGAATTCAATGTGACACATACGATAAAGAAAGAAAAGCGTGTATGGCCTAAGGTTGTTGCTCTTTCTGTTGTTGCAGGAATCTTGTTCGGAGCAACGTTCAGCATCGCAAACGGCATTGTTACAAGGCTTACGGGTGGCTCTTACAGATTAGCTCCTACACAGGTGATTCTCCATAAAGCGGAGAGTGAAGCTCACGGTCAGGGGGATATATCGGCTATTGCTCAGGCTTGTATGCCCTCCGTGGTTGCAATCACCAATCATAGTGTGTCGGATGTAATTACATTTTTTGGCACATACCAGCAGGAGAGTACCTCCAGCGGTAGTGGTATTATCATCGGGCAGAACGATACCGAGCTTCTCATTGTTACAAACTACCATGTTGTAGCAAATACAAAGGAGCTGAGTGTTGTGTTCAGTCCTGTTGAAAAGCGTCTTGAGGAAAACGGACAAAACGGAAAAATAACGGATGAGGATATTCCCCATGCTGTGGTAAAGGGTTATGATGTCGGCAAAGATCTTGCAGTGATTTCTGTAAAGCTTGCAGATGTTCCCAAGGATGTTTTGGCAGAAATCAAGGTTGCACAGATTGGTGATTCTTCAAAACTTAAGCAGGGAGACCAGGTTGTTGCCATTGGTAATGCCCTCGGCTACGGTCAGTCAGTAACAACAGGTATCATCAGTGCCGTTAACAGAAGTATAACTATGAAAAGCTCTGACGGAAAATCAGTTGTAACAAACTCCTTTATCCAGACAGATGCGGCAATTAATTCAGGTAACAGCGGTGGTGCGCTTCTGGATATGTCGGGGAATCTTATCGGTATAAACTCTGTAAAAATTGCAACTACCGGTGTAGAGGGGATGGGTTATGCTATTCCCATCTCAGATGTAGAGGGTATAATTGACGAGCTTATGCTTCGCCGTACAAGAGAAATGGTTGACGAGGATAAGCAGGGCTTCCTCGGAATTACAGGCACAGATGTGGATTCTTCCAGCAGCGAAGCTTTCGGTATGCCCGTAGGCGTATTTGTAACCGAGGTTATAGAAGGACTCGGTGCGCAGAAGGCAGGAATAAAAAAAGGGTATATTATAACAAAATTTGACGGATATACTGTTTCTACCTTGGCACAGCTTCAAGACAGACTGAAGTATTATAAGGAAGGAGAAAAAGTTCCCGTTACAGTGATGGTTCCCGGTACCGAGGGATATACAGAATCTCAGGTGGAGGTAACTCTCAGTAACCGCAGCGAGAATACAGAAGAATAATTTTCATTATTCTTGCTTGCACAAACCATATTTCTTCACAATTTTCGGCAGAATAAAATAAATTTTGAAAAAACAGTTGACATTTAGCGATTTAGAGTGCTAATATGGTAACAAGAAATCTTTAAAGGAGAAACGATATGAGCTTATTTGTATTCGCAGCTGCATATTTTTACTTTTACTTTATTATGTCTCAAAGTAAAAGTGATTTGTGCTGCGAATAATAAGAGCGTATTTTCTAAACTCTGCAGTGACAATCACTGCAGAGTTAATTTTTTATATGGAGGATAAATTAAAATGATTGTAGTAGTACAAAGCGATGCAAAGAAAGAACAGTTCGACAATTTAATAAACTGGATTGAAAGCCAGAATGTGCGTGTGCACATTTCCTCCGGTGAATATCAGACCGTACTGGGACTTATCGGTGATACAAGCCGTATTGATACAGAGCTTTTAGAGGGGCTTGACATAGTAACTCAGGTCACTCGTGTAACTGAGCCTTTCAAAAACGCAAACCGTAAATTTCACCCCGAAAATACCGTGATTGATTGTAACGGGGTAAAAATCGGCAACGGTCACTTCGGAATCATTGCAGGACCCTGCTCTATTGAGAGTGAGGAGCAGATTATAGAGGTGGCAAAAGCAGTTAAGGAAGCAGGTGCAGACTTCCTCCGTGGCGGTGCATTTAAACCGAGAACATCTCCCTACGATTTTCAGGGTATGCGTGAGGACGGACTTAAACTTCTTGTAGAGGCAAAAAAGGAAACAGGTCTTCCCATTGTGACGGAGATTATGAGTGCCGACCATATCCATCTTTTTGAGGATGTTGATGTTATTCAGGTGGGTGCAAGAAATATGCAGAACTTTGAGCTTTTAAAGGAGCTGGGAAAGACTAAAAAGCCCATACTTATAAAAAGAGGTCTTGCAAATACTCTTAAAGAACTTCTTATGAGTGCCGAATACATTATGAGCGAGGGCAATGAAAATATTATCCTTTGCGAACGTGGTATAAGGACATACGAAACAGCCACCAGAAATACATTTGACGTTTCCGCAATTCCGATGCTTCATGAACTCAGTCATCTTCCCGTAATTGCTGACCCAAGTCACGCCTGCGGTATTGCAAGACTTGTTAAACCGCTTGCTCTTTCAGCGGCGGCGGCAGGTGCCGACGGTCTTATGATAGAGGTGCACAATAACCCTCAGAAAGCGCTTTGCGACGGGGCGCAGTCACTCACACCAACACAGTTTAAGGACGTTTCAGACACGATAAGAAAAGTACTGGAGGCAATGAAATAATATGAAAATTGCAATAGCAGGTCTTGGACTTATCGGCGGTTCTGTGGCGAAAGCCTTTATGGAAGCCGGCAACGAGGTTTTCGGCTGTGACTGTGATGAAGTTACAATGGCACGGGCAAGGCTTGAAAACGCTGTGACTGATGAGCTGACAAAAGAAAATATAGGAAGCTGTGAATATATTTTTATAGCACTTTATCCAGAAGCGACTATGAGATTTATGGAGGAATATTCCCCCTTTATTTCAAAGGATGCTACAGTTATTGACTGCGGCGGTACAAAAAGGGAAATCTGTAAAAAGGGATTTTCTCTTGCGAAAAAATACGGCTACCGTTTTATGGGCGGACACCCCATGGCAGGAACACAGTTTTCCGGCTTCAAATATTCCCGTGCATCGATGTTTCAGAATGCATCAATGATTCTTGTCCCCGACAAAAACGAAACCATAGAAACTCTTGAAAAAACGAAGAAGCTTCTCCAGAAAGCAGGCTTTAAAAGTGTAACGGTATGCTCTGCTGAGGAACATGACAAAATCATTGCATACACCTCCCAGCTTGCTCACGTGGTATCGAATGCTTATGTTAAAAGCCCCAATTCCCGTGTGCACAAAGGCTTTTCGGCAGGAAGCTACCGTGATTTAACCCGTGTTGCAAAGCTGAATCCCGATATGTGGACGGAGCTGTTTATTGAAAACGGTGATAATCTCTGCTTTGAAATTGACAATATTATAACCGAGCTTCAAAAGTATAGCGAGGCAATAAAAACGGGGGATAAGACTAAGCTCCGTGCTCTCTTGGAAGAGGGGTCAAAAATAAAGGAAAGTATTGGTTAATATGAAAAAGATTTTAGTTAATGCTTCAAAAAAATACGAAGTTATAGTGGGAAAGGGTGCAATAGACCGTATAGGAGAATATTCGGCAGAGCTTGGTATCAAAGGTAAAGCTCTGATAGTTTCAGACACTAATGTTGCTCCTCTGTATATGGAAAGGGTAAAGGCATCCCTCAAAAGAAACGGGATGAGCGTTTTTGAATTTATATTTCCTGCAGGAGAATCATCAAAAAATGCAAAGACCTATCTTGAAATTCTGAATTTTCTTGCAGAAAATCATTTTTCCCGAAAGGACACACTTTTTGCCTTAGGCGGCGGTGTAACGGGTGACCTTACGGGTTTTTCTGCGGCGACCTATATGAGGGGCGTAAAATTTGTGCAGATTCCAACGTCGCTTCTTGCAGCGGTGGATTCCTCGGTAGGAGGAAAGACGGGGATTGACCTTGAGCAAGGAAAAAATCTTGCAGGTGCATTCTGTCAGCCCGAGTTGGTAATTTTTGACCCTGATGTGCTTTCCACTCTCCCCGAAGAATATTTTGCCGACGGTATGGCGGAGGTCATAAAGTATGCTGTAATACGTGGCAGAGAGATAGACAGACTCCTTATGGAGGATTACAGAAACAATCTTGAGGAAATTATTATCCGTTGTATTGAAATAAAAAGAGATGTGGTAGAAGAAGACGAATTTGAGGGCGGAATCCGTAAAATTCTAAACTTCGGGCATACGGCAGGACACGCAATCGAAACGGAAGCAAATTACATTCTTTCTCACGGTAGATGTGTGGCAATGGGAATGTATATTGTCGCAAAGGCGTGGGAAAACCGTGGCTTGTGCAGGCAAGGCACTTGTGATATACTGAAGAAGATGCTTGACCTTTTTGCACTTGATACAAAATGTCCCTACTCTCCCGAAACTCTTTTAAAAAGAGCTAAAAGTGACAAAAAAGCAGACGGAGATGGTGTATCGTTAGTAGTACCTATTTCAATGGGCGAGTGCAACGTTGTTAAAATCAGTATGGATGAATTTCTTACCATATTAAAGGATGGAATAAAATGAAAGTAACTCTTTCCCCCTCGAAATTGAACGGAACTGTTTCAGCTCCGCCGTCAAAATCCTGTATGCACAGGGCACTTATCTGTGCGGCGGCAGCAGACAGACCGACAAAGATTATAACAAATTCCTATTCCGAGGACACAAAGGCAACAATAGAATGCCTTAAATCCCTCGGTGCAGAAATTGAATATACAAAAGATGGTGTAACGGTTTATCCCATCCAAAAGCAGGACGGAGAATGTGTGCTTAACTGTCGTGAAAGCGGTTCAACTCTACGTTTTATGCTTCCCTTTGCAGCGGCATTGGGTAGTAAGTGCACCTTTGTAGGTGCAGAAAGATTGGGACAGCGCCCCTTACTTCCTTTGTGCGAGGTGCTTAATAAAAACGGAGTATCAACCTCCTACGGTGAAAGTTTTCTACCCTGCAAAACTGAGGGACAGCTTTCGGGAAATGTTTTTGAAATTCCCGGAAATATCAGCAGTCAGTTTATAACGGGACTTCTTTTAGCTCTTGGCTTGACGGGCGGAGGAGAAATAAAGGCAACCACTCCCATTAAAAGCGGTCCCTACATAGATATAACAATCAATATTATGAAAAAATTCGGCGTAACAGTCGAAAAAATAGAAAACGGATATATAGTCCCCGAGGGACAGCGGTTTACTTCTCCCGAGATTTTTGAAATCGAGGGCGACTGGTCAAACGGTGCATTCTGGCTCGTGGCAGGGGCTATCGGCTCGGAAAATGGTATTACTTGCACATCACTTTGTGAAGATACTTTTCAGGGTGACAGCCGTGTTTTGGAAATTCTCTCTGAAATGGGAGCAGACATAACCTGCAGCAAAAACGAAATAACTGTAAAAAAATCCAAACTAAAGGCAATTACAGTTGATTGTGCTGATATTCCCGACATTGTTCCCATTCTTTGTGTGGCGGCGGTGGCGACAGAAGGGACAACTGTATTTGAAAATATACAAAGACTCCGTGACAAGGAAAGTGACCGTGTTAAGACCACCGTCGATATGATAAAGAATCTTGGTGGAGAAATAGATTTTGACGAGAACAATATATATGTTACGGGAAGTGCTCTTGCAGACGGAGAAATAACAAGTGCAAACGACCACCGTATTGCAATGAGCGGTGCGATAGCTTCTCTCATATGCTATGGTGATGTTACTATAGATATTGCTGAGGCAGTGTGTAAATCCTATCCCGACTTTTACAAAAAATTTACTATGCTTGGAGGTAAGTGCAGTGAGCTTTACGACAGGTGAAAAAATCAGAATATCTCTTTTCGGTCAGTCCCATTCCGACTCAATGGGCGTAGTTATCGACGGCTTGCCTGCAGGAATTAAGATTGATGAAGATAGGCTTTCTGCCTTTATGCAACGCCGTGCTCCGGGAAATGACGAATTTTCCACCACTCGTAAAGAGGGGGATAAGGTAAAGTTTGTTGCAGGACTTACAGATGGCTTTACAAACGGTGCGCCTCTTTGCGGTATCATAGAAAACACCAATACCCGTTCAAAGGATTACGAAAATCTTAAAGACGTTCCGCGCCCCGGTCATGCTGATTTTGCCGCGTGGAGCAAGTTTGGTGAATACAGGGATGTATCAGGCGGTGGTCAGTTTTCCGGCAGACTTACAGCATCCCTTTGTATAGCAGGCGGTATTTTAAAACAGCTTTTAGAGGAAAAAGGCATCTGTATCGGTGCACATATTTCATCAGTAGGAAATGTGGAGGACGACAGTTTTGACCCCTGCAATGTTACACAGACTGATTTTGTGGGCGACAAAGCCTTTCCCGTATTGAATGATGAAAAGGGCGAGAGAATGAAAGAGGAAATTCTATCTGCCAAAAAGGACGCCGACAGTATCGGCGGCACAATAGAATGTGCAGTTGTAGGTGTACCTGCCGGTGTGGGAGATACATTCTTCGGCGGTTGGGAAAGCAGTATTTCATCAGCTATATTTGCCATTCCTGCCGTAAAGGGAATAGAATTCGGAAGAGGGTTTGACTCAGCAAGAATAAGAGGAAGCGAAAATAATGATGCCTTTATGATAAAGGACGGAAAAATCGTAACCGAAACCAATAACCACGGCGGAATATTAGGCGGAATATCAAGCGGTATGCCTATAATATTTAAGGTAGCAATAAAACCCACCCCATCTATAGGGAAGGAACAAAAGAGTGTATCTCTTTCCAAAAAAGAAAGCCGAGCTCTTGTTATAGAGGGCAGACACGACCCTTGTATTGTAAAAAGGGCGGTGCCCTGTGTGGAAGCGGCGGCAGCAATAGCCGTTGCAAATAAAATTTTATGAGGTGCAGAAAAATGAATCTTGAAGAGTGCAGAAAAGAAATAGACAGTATAGATAAGGAATTGGTAGAGCTTTTCACCAGAAGAATGAATGTGGCAAAGGAAGTTGCCGCATATAAAAAAGAAACGGGAATGGCTGTATACGATTCAGAAAGAGAGCGAAAACTCCTTGAAAAAGTAGAGGAAACCGCAGGCGAGGAATACGGTGACTATGCAAGAAGACTCTACGGCTCCATCCTTGACCTCAGCCGTACTTACCAGAGTAAATTCCTTTCTCCCAAATCAGGACTTTCTCAGGCTATTCAAAAGGCAATGGATGAAACTCCCAATCTTTTCCCCGAAAAGGCATTTGTTGCCTGCCAAGGCGTAGAGGGTGCACATTCCTCGGTTGCTTGTCAGAAGCTTTTTGAGAAGCCGTCAATTATGTACTGCAATTCTTTCGAGGCAGTTTTCCACGCTGTTGAAAGCGGACTTTGTGCGTATGGCGTAGTACCCCTTGAAAACAGCAGTGCAGGCAGTGTTACGCAGATATATAACCTTATGAGCGAGCATAAATTCAGTATTGTCCGCAGCACAAGGATGCAGATAGAGCACAGTCTGCTTGCAAAAAAGGGTGCTCAGTTAGAGGATATAAAGGAAATTTATTCACATCCGCAGGCAATCAGCCAGTGCAGTGAATTTCTTGAATCTCTTGGCAAGGGTGTAAAGGTAACAGAATGTGAAAACACAGCCGTTGCAGCAAAAATGGTAGCAGAATCCGACAGGGATGATGTTGCCGCACTTTCGGGAGAAATCTGTGCAACACAGTATGGTCTACAGGTTGTGAAGCCATATGTACAGAATACCAAGAATAACTATACAAGATTTATTTGCTTCTCCAAAAATCTTGAAATTTACCCCGGTGCAGACAGAACAAGCCTTCTTATAAGAACGCCCCACAAGGCAGGTGCTCTTTACAGCGTAATTGCAAACTTCTATTCTCTCGGTATTAATATTATTAAACTTGAAAGCCGTCCCATCCCCGAAAGCGACTTTGAATTTATGTTCTATTTCGATATAGATGTGTCGGTTTATTCTGAAAAGCTTCCTGCCATAATAGATTTGCTCGAATATTCTTTGGGCGAGAAAAACATAAAATATCTTGGCAGTTACAGAGAGGCCTGATTTTAATGAACATTTACCTGATTGCAAAAAAACTCAGCCATTCTTTTTCAAAACCTATCCATAATGAACTTGCTGACTATTCCTACGAATACAAGGAACTTGCGGAAAACGAGGTAGGGGAGTTTTTAAAGAAAAAAGAATTTGACGGACTGAATGTGACAATTCCATACAAACAGACCGTAATGGAGTTTATGGATGAAATCTCCCCCGAGGCACAACGCATTGGGGCAGTAAATACTGTGCTTAATAAAAATGGGAAACTTATTGGTTACAATACAGACTATTATGGATTCTCGTATCAGATAAAGGAATCGGGTGCATATATAATAGGAAAGGATGCAGTCATCCTCGGAACGGGCGGTGCGGCAAAAACCGTTGTCTGTGTCCTTAATGATATGGGTGCTAAGAGCGTACGCACTGTAACTTCTGCCGAAATCAAGGCAGGGGATTTAAAAAACTATTACGACGCACAGATTATTGTCAATGCAACTCCTGTGGGAATGTATCCCGAAACGGGTAATTCGCCCATTGACATAAATGACTTTAAAAAATGCGAAGCAGTGCTCGACCTTATCTACAACCCGTCAAAGACAAGGCTTATCCTTGATGCTGAAAAGAAAGGAATCAAAACGGCAAACGGTTTGGGTATGCTTGTGGCTCAGGCAAAAAAAGCCTGTGAAATATTTACAGAAAAGGAAATTCTCGACAGAGAAATTGCACGCATAAAAAAATTTATTGAGAAAGATACAAAAAATATTATATTCATAGGAATGCCCGGCTCGGGAAAATCCACTGTAGGACAATACCTTGCCCAAATGCTTGGCAGAGAATTTTATGACAGTGACGAGGAAATTTCCAAAAAGGGTGAAACCCCTGCCGAAATTATAGAAAAGTACGGTGAAGAGCATTTTCGCAGGATTGAAACCCAAACACTTTCTGAAATTTGCAAAAAGTCAGGCTGTGTAATTGCCACGGGCGGCGGTGCAGTGACAAGGGAAGAAAACTATGATATAATACATCAGAATGGAATGGTTGTGTTCATTGACCGTGACATTGAAAGATTATCCACAAATGGCAGACCTTTGTCACAAGGCGGTATAGAAAAACTTCAGGAAATGTACAAGGTGCGTTATCCTTTATACAAAAAATTCAGCCACTTTTCCGTCAAATCCCAAAAAACGTGGCAGCAGACAACGGCTCTTGTTATTGAAGAGCTGAATAAAAGGTGATAAATATGAAGATACTTGTTATTAATGGCCCCAATCTTAATATGCTGGGAATACGCGAACCTGATGTATACGGAAAATCTACCTATAAAGATTTAGTGGAAATGATTCAGGCACATGCTGATAAAAATGGCGTGGAGGTAGAATTCTATCAGTCAAACCACGAGGGAGATATTGTAGACAGGATTCAGGCAGCGTATGGTAATACTGACGGGATAATTATAAACCCTGCCGCATACACCCATACCAGCGTAGCTATTCTGGATGCCCTTAAAACAGTAGCCATCCCTACGGTGGAGGTGCATATTTCCAAAATAGAGGAGAGGG
>JAZUPX010000060.1:0-21181 GCA_045605405.1 Clostridia bacterium | reverse complement strand
TTTATAATTATTTAATTACTCTTACTTTAATTATTCCCTCGATAGCCTTAAGCTCGTCTGCAATTGCATCGTCTGCATCAGCTACGTCAAGGATTGTGCAAGCATAGTCACCACGGCTCTTATTAACCATGTTTTCAATGTTAATGCCCTTGTCGGCAAATGCGGAGGTAATGCTTGAAATCATATTGGGGATGTTCTTGTGAAGAACTGTTATTCTTGTAGCACCTGCAGTTTTGGGAAGCTCACAGTTAGGATAGTTAACTGAATTTACGATGTTACCGTTTTCCATATACTCGATAAGCTCTTTTGCAGCCATAATTGCACAGTTGTCTTCACTCTCTGCACTGGAAGCACCAAGGTGGGGAATAGCAACTACGCCGGGAAGACCGATAACTTCATCAGAGGGGAAGTCTACCACATAAGAGGAGATAAGACCAACCTCAAGTGCACTCCTCAGGGCATCTGTATCAACAAGCTCTCCACGGGAGAAGTTCAGAAGCTTCGCACCTTTCTTAACGGATGACTTGAAGAGTTCAGCGTTGAACATACCGCGTGTTGCATCCATAAGAGGAAGATGGAGTGTGATATAGTCAGCTTCAGCCAGAGCATCCTTAAGCTCATTCTTAATGATTGTGTGTCTGTCGAGGCTGAGCGCTGCTTTAACAGAAATATAGGGGTCGTAACCGATTACTTCCATGCCGAGGTGGTGTGCAGCATTTGCAACAAGTACACCGATAGCACCAAGACCGATTACAGCAAGCTTCTTACCCTTGATTTCGCAGCCTGCGAAATTGCTCTTGCCCTTTTCAACCATTTTGCCTACTTCAGCGCCGTTGCCTTTAAGTGTCTTTGCCCATTCGATACCGCCAACGATATCACGGGAAGCGAGGAACAAGCCTGCAATAGTAAGCTCCTTAACGGCGTTAGCATTGGCACCGGGAGTATTGAATACTACAATACCCTTTTCAGCACATTTATCTGTGGGAATATTGTTTACACCTGCGCCTGCGCGTGCAACTGCCTGAAGAGTTTCCGGAAGCTCCATATCGTGCATATTGAAGCTGCGGAGAATTATACAATCGGGATTTTCACAGTTGTCTGTGATTGCATATTTTACTTTGTCAAAATTGTCAAGACCGCACTTTGCAATCTTGTTAAGTGTTAAAAGATTATACATATCCAACAGTTCCTTTACTTATTGTTTTTTTCAAATTCAGCCATAAACTGAACGAGTGCCTCTACACCCTCGATGGGCATAGCGTTGTAGATGCTTGCTCTCATACCGCCAACGGACCTGTGACCCTTAAGGTTTACGAAACCTGCATCTGCAGCTTCCTTACAGAACTTCTTATCAAGGTCAGCGTCGCCTGTAACAAAGCATACATTCATCATCGAACGGCACTTTTTGTCAGCTGTTGCTTTGAAAAGGGTTGAGTTATCAAGGAAATCATAAAGAATATTTGCTTTCTTTTCGTTTCTTTCCTTCATTGCTTCAAGGCCGCCATTTGCAAGTGCCCATTTATAAACAAGACCTGCAATATAAATTGCGTAGCAGGGCGGGGTGTTGTACATTGAGTCATTATCAGCCATTGTTTTATAATCAAGCATTGTGGGGATATCTTCACGGGCATTTCCCATCAAATCCTCGCGGATGATAACAACTGTAAGACCAGCAGGAGCCATATTCTTCTGTGCGCCTGCATATATAACGCCAAACTTTGTAACATCTACAGGCTCACTTGTAATACAAGATGACATATCTGCAACAAGTACCTTGTCGCCTACATTAGGAACTGTGGGGAACTTTGTTCCGAAAATTGTGTTGTTGTAGCATACGTGAACGTAATCAGCATCCTCACGCACCATGTCAGGTGTGATTTCGGGGATATAGCTGAATGTTTTATCTTCTGAAGTTGCAATACACTTCGCATCGCCGTATTTCTTAGCTTCCTTAAAAGCTTTACCTGAGAACTGACCTGAAACAACGTAGTCAGCCTTACCTGTTTTCATAAGGTTAAGAGGAACTGCCGCAAACTGTGTTGAAGCACCGCCCTGAAGGAAAAGCACCTTATAGTTATCAGGGATATTCATAAGTTTTCTGAAGTTAGCTTCAGTTTCTTTGATTATTGCATCGTAAACAGGTGAACGATGACTCATTTCCATAACACTCATGCCGCTGTTTCCGAACTCAATAAGCTCTTTCTGTGCTGTTTCAAGTACCTCAAGCGGAAGCATGCTGGGACCTGCAGAAAAGTTAAATACTCTTGCCATAATAATTGCCTCCTAAAAAATAAAAGATTAATATATATTATACTCTTATATTTTTTAAGTGTCAATTTGTTTCAGTACATTTTTAACGATTTTTCTCCAAAAAGTTCAAATTTCATTTTGTAAAATCAACCATTGGTGGAATTTTTTGGGGATTTTATTCCTGTTATTATTTCTTTGATTCCAAATATTAGGATAAAACCTCCGAAAAGTCTGGAGAGAAGCTCCGAGGACATATTTGAAGAAAGATATGCTCCAAGTATTGCAAATGGAATTCCCGATAAAATAACAGGAACAGCCGTTTTGAAATCTATCTTTTTGTTTTTTATATGGATGACAAGAGCGCAGAGGGAGGAGGGTATAAAACAGAAAAGATTCAGACTTTGGGCACTTTGTTGATTTACGTCTAAAAACATCCTTGCTGCAGGAATGAGAATCATTCCTCCGCCAACACCCATTCCGCCTAAAATCCCTGACAGAAAGCCGATAATAACAGTCAGCATATAATTACCCCCCTATCAGTAATTTTACAGATGCAAGTACCATAACAGCACCAAAGCCTATTCGAATAAATCTTCCCGAAAGACGGGAAAGGAGTTTTGCTCCCAAAAGTGCCCCCAGGGTAGCACCGCCTGCTGCCTTTACTATATTTCCCATATCAGCAAACCCCGCCATGGTGTAGACAAATACTCCTGCAACGGTCAGGGGAAGAATAATCATAATAGAGGTGGCATGCGCCTTCTTTTCATCAAGGGAAAAGAATTTTTGAAGAATCAGTACGGCAATAATTCCACCGCCCGAAGCAAAAAAGCCATTTATAAATCCAATGGGGATACCCCATAACAATCCTTTTTTCTTCATCAGGATACCAGCATTTCAAGACGGAGTTTATCTGCAATCATTGCAATAAATTCGGAGTTTGTGGGTTTTCCCTTGTTATTACTTACCGTATAGCCGAATAATTTATAAAGCTCTTCCTCATTACCTCTGATACAAGCCACTTCAATAGCGTGGCGGATAGCCCTTTCAACACGGCTTGGAGAGGTGTTGTGCCTTGTGGCAACCTTGGGATAAAGCTGTTTTGTAACGGCATTTATAAGCTCTGTGTCCTTTATACTCATAATAATCGCATCACGGAGATACTGATAGCCCTTGATATTTGCAGGAACACCTACGGAATGAATTGTCTTGGTTACAGAAATTTCAAGTGCACGGTCACTGGGACGGTCGCCTGATGCACCTTTTTCTGCATATGCAATTTCCTGTATGGAGCTTCCTGCAAGCTTGGGCATACACAGAAGCTTTATTCTCTCATAAACAGTTTCATTGTCGCAGGGCTTTATCATAAAATAGTCAGCACCCAACTGCATACAGATGTTGGTTACGTGCTCTCTTTTTGCACCGCTCATAACGATTACCACGGGGCGGTAAGTACGGGAAAGAGCATTTATTTCTTTCAAAAGACCGATGCCGTCAAGCTGAGGCAGAACAATGTCCATAAGTATCGCATCGGGAGAATATTTCTTTATTTTCTCCAGAGCATCAAGTCCGTCGGATGCAGCTGCAATAAGCTCAATGTCGCTTTTCCCGTCAAAAAATGATTTCATTTGCATAGTAAGTTCGCGGTTGTTGTCTGCAATAAGCAGTTTTATCTTGGTTTTCATACTGTTTCCTCCAATTTGTTTTTTATTGTAGTTTGAATATTACCATATTTTGGAAATTAATGCAAGAACTTTTTTCCAAAATATGGTAAAAATATAAAAACCGACGAAAAACAGCAGCATAAAAAAACAGATATACCAAAATTTCGGCATATCTGTTTTAGCTTATTGCATTATGAAATTAACTTCAATTTTCTGCATTTCCTATCCATTCGCCAAGGGTTACTTTGACCTCGATGTTTTGGGAAAGCTTTTTTGTAATGTCCTCTTTAAGACTAATTTTTCCTTTTTCAAAAAGAAGCACAATGGTTGAACCTGCAAGCTCGAAATGTCCCTTTTCCTCGCCTTTGGAAAAGTGTGAATTTTCTTTCTCATTTACTATACCGCCCACTATTAAAGCACCAATTTCGCACTGAACAACATTGCCGAAATTTTCTGTTTCAAGGAGGCACCAGCTTCTTCTGTTTTTTACATATACGGGGAATTTTTCGCAGGCAATGGGCTGTACACTATGTAGCGCACCCTCAATAAAATGGTTTTCTCCCTGATAACCGTTATCTATATAACAGTAGTGATGATAGTCGGAAGCACACAGTCTGAAAATCAAACAGTATCCTCCAATATAGTTTTTTGCAAGTTCTTCATCATGCAAAAAATCTTTGAGAGAATAGTGGGAATTTTTGATAGAAAATCGGCTTTGTTCATCTATTTCAAAGACGCTCAACCAACTGTCACATGGACTCATTAAGTGCTCGGGCATCATATCTATATTGTTGTTTGTCCTTGTTCTTGCAAACAAATCCCTGAAAGAATGGAAAGATGCTTTTTCTTCTTCCGTCACAGAGATACTGTTTCGTTTTATATAGCTGTTATTCAAGATTTTTGAGAATCGTGAACGGAGAAAACATACGGCAATGCGGTCCATATGCAATGCCATTACTGATTTCAAAAGGAAACGCCCGATAATTGTACCGTATAAAAAACTGACTAATTTGGAGGTATTGTTCATACTTATCCTCCCAACATAACGGCTACTAAACCTACAATTCCGATTGCAACCATAATGATTTTTCCAATAAAACCGGGTTTCTTAAGCTTAAACGGAGCTATAAACGCAACTGCAACTGCAAGGAGAACCCATGGTAAAACTTTGCCCACGGGAAGATTCAATAACTGTACTATCCCTGTGGCGATAGGTAAAATAAGTGCCGTAGTTGTAACGGGTAAACCCAAATAAACTGCACGGCCGCTGTCTTCATTGTTCTGCCTTTCTTCTTCATCTACATTAAACCAGGCAAGACGGACTAATGCACATAAAAGATAGGCTATTGAAATAGAAAGGTAAATCGACTCCCCATTGGTTAATTTCCATACGATAAGTGCGGGAAGTACTCCAAAACAAACAAGGTCGCTTAATGAATCTATCTGTATGCCGAATCTTTTTTCCTGGTCGGTACGTTTCATAGTTGAGGCAATTTTGCCGTCAAACATATCACAGAATCCTGCCACCATCAGACAAATGATAGCCATTCTTAAATTCCCGTTAAATGTGTACGTGATTCCGGTAAAACCAAAGACAGCACCTATATATGTCAGAATAACAGTATAATTATAGTAACCAATCATCTTTCTGTCCTGCTTTCCTAAATAAAGTATAAGACTTAAAGATATTATACCATATGATGTTGTTTGAATCAACCGTTTTATGACGAAAATTATCCCTGCACTGCCAACATATTTTCAATAAATATTCCATAACCCCGTGTAGGGTCATTTACAAGCACGTGCGTTACAGCACCGATAATTTTTTCGTTTTGTATAATGGGACTGCCGCTCATACCTTGAATAATTCCGCCCGTTTTACTGAGAAGCTCTGGGTCAGTTATCTCAATTGACAGACCTTTCGACGTAGCACCGTAGGGCATAGAGCGGAGAATTTTTATATTATATTCCTTGGTTTCACCATCTATTGTAGAGAGGATAGTTGCATCTCCTGTTTTAACCTGACTCATTACGCCAATGGGATAGGATTTTCCTGAAATATTGCATTGAGGGAATATCTCCCCGAATATACCGGCTTCGCAGTTCTTTTCAATTGTACCTGAAATTTCATCCGTGCCGGAAAAACTTCCGCAAATTTGACCGGGGACTCCCCGTTTCCCCTTTTTTACGGAAATGACATGGCTTTTTTCAACACTTCCCGTTGCAACATCAAAGAGTATTCCAGTGTCACTGTCGCTGATTCCGTGCCCCAATGCGCCGTAGGAATTGCTTTCGGGATTCACATATGTCATTGTGCCCACACCTGCACTGCTGTCCCTTACCCACAGCCCAAGTTTAAGCTTGCCGTCGCTGTCATCACGGACGGGCTGCAGGTTAAATTCTTTGATTTCGTTTTGCCTTTTTACTGTAAGTATAACAGACTGTGTCAGAAGAGGGGGAACATCCTCGCTTGTTTTTGGTATTTTTCCGTTTATTTCGAAGATTATATCTCCGGGAAGAAGACCTGCATTTTGTGCAGGGGAAACTTCTTCTCCGTTACAAACCACAGGGGCAAGATTTGTAACAATCAAACCTTTGTTATAGATTTTCAGTCCTACCAATTCTCCCGAAACGGTTAGCGTCTGCGGTTTGGTGACATTAACTTTAACCTTTCTGAAAGGAATGTTAATTGCTCTCAGCGTTGAGTCGTATGTTCCGCATTTGAGAGGCGTAAGGGTGCTTTCGTTTGATATGGCACACACACCCTCCGGCATACCGCTTACACTTACACCCAGCCCAAGATAACCATTGTGGGCTTCACTTTCGTACATGGTTATTTCCTTAGGAAACGCAGATAATATATCTGCATATATAATTAATGCCGATATGGTTACAGCAATAAGACAACATAAACTTTTTTTGAAAATTTTCATGATTTTGCCCTCCTAAGCTTAAGCATAAGAGAGTCGAACCTCATATGCCTTAAACTTGTTAAATTTGTATTCTTTTTATTTGTCGTCCTCGAAAGGCGACAGCCTATCTTCGTCCTCCGCACAAAAATAATATAAAATTTTCCTGCGTTTAAGGTCGAAGAGTTTCAAAACAAGAAATTTTGTTATAAGACAAAGAAAATTCAAAAATAATACTGTCGTATATTTGCAGGATTTTCTGCAGTATTATGCAAAATTTCTGTTTTTAAACCATATTAGGTTCGATTATCTTATGCTTATGTTGTCTTATTTTTCAGTTTGTTATGTTAGGAAATAAATTCTTTTAAATTTTTGAACGTGTAGCCCTCTTTTCTTGCATAGTCAATGACATCGCCCAAGGCATCGGCATTGCCTTTTGAAACCGCGTGAAGCAAAAGCACACAGCCGGGATGAATGTCAGAAGTGATTTTAGAAAATGCCTGCTCCTCTGTCACGTTGTCATTCCAATCCACATATGCCTGTGACCAGAAAACATTTGTATATCCTAAGTCCCGTGTAATTGCCAATGTTTTTTCGCTGTATTCTCCTTTGGGTGGTCTTAAGAAAACGGACTTTTCTCCGCAAATTCCGTATATTAGTCTGTCAAGTTCAAAAAGCTCGTTTTTTAAAACTTCTATATCCTTGACACTCGGCAGGGAGGGATGATTTACCGTGTGATTACCGATAATGTGCCCTTCCTTTGCCATTCTTTTTATAAGGTCGGGATTTTCCTTTGCATAAGGACCCGTCACAAAAAATGCTGCCGTTACCCCTTTTTCGCGGAGTGTGTCCAGAATTATAGAGGTATACCCGTTTTCATACCCCTCATCAAAGGTGAGGTATATGTTCTTTTCCTCCGTATCCTCCTTGTAAATGCATTGATATTCTTTCATTTGTTTTTTCTGGGTATCGGTAAATTCTGGGCCGTTTTCAGTTCTTCTGAAGCCCCATCCGATACATTTTTCCGAAAGGGAAGAGTAATTCTTGCTTCCGACGGCGGAAGTCTCCTGCATTTTATGTACTGTACACCCGTTTGAAAATACAGTCAGGATTGTAATAATTGCAAGTGCTTTTTTCAATTTAATCAATCCTTTCAAATAAAAATAGCACTGTCAAAAGTGACAGTGCTATTTTATTCCTGTTATATTAAATTATTACTTGGATTTTTTTGCGCTGTTCTTCCATGCTGCCCAAACGGGAGCTGCAACGAAGAGTGAAGAATATGTTCCTGCTACGATACCTACGATAATGGGAAGAGCAAATTCCTTTATGGAGTCAACACCCATTACATAGAGAACACATATTGTGAGAAGTGTTGTAACAGAGGAGTTGATAGCTCTCCAATAGGAATTTGTGATTGCCTCGTCTGCAATATCGTTAACGGTAGTAGATTTCTTAGCAAGACGGCTGTTTTCACGAACACGGTCAAACACAATGATTGTAGCATTGATTGAGTAACCGAGGATTGTGAGGATTGCCGCAATAAAGCTTGTATTAACGGTAAACTGGAATACAGAATAGAAACCAAGCATTATGATAACGTCGTGAGTAAGAGCAATTACAGCACAAGTACCTGACTTGAAGTCGAAACGCCATGTGATATAAAGAAGCATAAGAGCAACTGCAAGCACAATAGCCTTGAAAGAATCGGCAATAAGTCGCTTGCTTACATTACCGTCAACCTTTTCAACCTCAGAAACATGCTTTTGTTCAAGCTTGTATTCAGCTTTGATTGCTTCAACAATTTTCTGGCTTTGTTCATTGGTAAGCTCGGTTGTTTTTATGGAAACACCGTCGTCACCAACTTTCTGAACAACTATATCTTTAGCATCGGAGTTTGCTTTAACAAGCTCTGTAATGCGAGCTTCAACGGCCTTGTCGTACTTTGTTCCGTTAAGCTCAAAGCTGAGTGTGGAACCGCCGGTAAAGTCAATACCAAGGTTAAGTCCCTGAACTAAAAGGGATACGATACTTACAACTATAAGAACAGCGGAAAAAATGAAGAAAATTTTACTTTTTGATGTAGGTGATTTAATCATTTTTCAGCCCCCCTTTTTGATAAACCGTAGAACACGGGATTCTTAACACCGAAACCAACAATCTGCTTGAGTAAGAACTTTGTAAGTGTTACGGCGGTAAGCATACTGATAACAATACCAATGAAAAGTGTAACAGCAAAGCTCTTAACCGTACCTGTACCGAAGAAGTAGAGAACTACTGATGCAATAACGGTAGTGATGTTGGAGTCAATGATTGCTGTAAGGGCGCGCTTGAAACCGCCGTTTACTGACGCACCAACACTCTTGCCTGCACGAAGCTCGTCCTTAATTCTTTCAAAAATAACAACATTTGCGTCAACAGCCATACCGATTGACAGGATTACGCCGGCAATACCGGGAAGTGTAAGGATTACAAATCTCCACTCGGGAACGTAGAAGCCTGCCATAATGAGTGTAACGATTGAAACGTATGCTATAAGAGATACGCTTGCAACAAGACCGGGAAGTCTGTATACGATAATCATAAACAGCATTACAAGAACGATACCGATAAGTGCTGCTACAAGAGAAGTATCAAGAGCCTTGTCACCGAGAGTAGGTCCGATGCTTCTTACTTCAGCATCCTTAAGAGAGAAAGGAAGCTGACCTGAAGTAATAAGCTCTGCAACATACTGTGCCTGTTCCTGAGTATAATCACCTGTCATAACACAAGTATCGCTGTCAATTACTTCCTGAACAGTGGGGGACATCTGAACTGCACCGTCAAGTGCAATAGCGATGATGTTCTTTCCCTCGCCTGCATTTACTGCATTTGCAGTAGCTTCAGCAAATTTCTTTCGTCCTTCAGAAGTGAATGTGAGCTGTACGTAGTGTACGCTGTTACCATATTCTTCAATAGGTCCGTAGAATGCAGTAGCTTTTTTAATGTTGCCACGGGCATCCATAATGGAGTTCCCGTCTGCATCAAGGAATTCAAGCTTTGCAGTAGCACCTATCATTTTAACGGCTGTCTGGGGGTCATCAACGCCGGGAATTTCAACACGGATACCTGTCTTGCCCTGACGGGTAAGAGTAGCCTCTGTAAACTTCTGGTCGTCAAGACGCTTGCGGATAATTGTTTCTGCCGCACCCATATCTTCATCAGTTACCGTAGAAAGGTCTTCTACATCAGGCTCAAATACTATAACTGAGCCGCCTACAAGGTCGAGTCCCTGTCTGATACCTCTTTCTTTGTCGAAGGTACTGGGAACTCTGAAACCACCGATTGTTACGTCAAATGCTGCTATATAAGCACAAGCAACAACGATAACAACAACCAGTAAGAACGCAATTACATTTTTTGCTTTCATTATTGTTCCTCCTTTGTCATTATTTATATATCACAATAACATTACTATTATATCCGTAAAAGCAAAAATAGTCAATAGAAAAACACAATTATTTACTGTTTATTCCCAAGATACCGCCTGCTCCTCCGCATAAAATTCCTATCGGAAGATTGCGGAAAAAAAGGTTGGGGAAATTGCCTGATTTAAAGATTAAAAATCCGACTAAAGCCGTAGCAAAGAGGCATATCAGCGAGGCAATAATACCTGTCATAAGCCCTTGTCCGGAGGAAGCCCTTGCACTGAAAAATGCAGATAGCAGTGCAGTTAAAAATATGCTGTAACGGCAAAAAGCATTGAGAAGCCAGCTTGCAGGGGGGAAGAAAGAGAAAAACAGACTGACTATTCCCAAGAACACAAGAGTTATCAAAAATGAAACCAACACAGAAAGTATGTACTTTTTAAAAGAATGAAGAGAAAATATATTCATAATAAAACACCTCCGAACTATAATATTCGGAGGTGTTTCAGATTATTCGTGTATTGTGAGTACTGAGCTGATAGCCGCTTTCTGGAACTTGATAACGGACTTTTCATTGCCGATACCTGTTTCAACAAGAACTTCATCATCCTTAATTCTGGTAATTTTTCCAACAATACCGCCGATTGTAACAATTTTGTCACCGACCTGAAGTCCTGCAAGCATCTCGCTGACTTTCTTCTGCTGCTTTTTCTGAGGTCTGATAATCAAGAAATAGAAAATCAGAATCATGGGCAGGAATGTTATAATAAGGCTTATTAAAGAACCTCCCACTCCGCCTGCTGTATTTGCTGCTGCTGTTCCTTCTGCAAATGCTGTAATCATAACGCATCCACCTTTCTAAAATTATATATAAATTAAATATTGTACTCTTTTACAATAGCAAGGGTAATGTTTCGTGCATTCTTTTTCTTTGCAGAACGCTTGGAAGCATCCTCCTCGTCGTCCACAACGGTAATGTATAAGTCAGATGTGTTGAAAAATCCCATATCTTTTATATAATCATTATCAATAAGGGATACTGCATAAATTTTTCCCGTATCATCTTTTAAAGTTACATACTTTTCTAAATCTGTATCTGAAATAAAACTTTTCATATCAACAAGTATTGACTTGTCTTCAAATTCGGATAAGGTAGCGGAAGTGGTTATAATAATGTCACTGTCATTAGTGTTTCCCAATGTTTTCATAACTTCATCAAGATTATTCTGGGTATCGTAAGTGTAGTTTGCAAGGCTTATAATCTTTTTATCGTCGCCATCGACATCGTGAAGCAGGGCCTCCAGATAACTTTTTCTGTCGTTAAAGTTCTGTACGTTGATGTACTCAGGGCTTATACAGTTAATTATAAGGTCAGGTTCACTTTTACGGCAGGAGGTTATGGTAAACGTCAGCACGCATACCGCAAAGAGCATAAAAAAGAAAATATGCCATTTATAATAATTGAAAAAAGCTCTCATAAAGATGTCACACTCCGCTAAAATAGTGAATAGAAAAATCAATCACAGCATATTATATATCAAAAGTTTTCCTTTTACAAGCACTTTATCTAAAATTTTCAATGTGTTCACATTTGGGGGGCATAAGATAAAATGAAGCTTTGTGAAAAATACAATCTTTCTACGGCAGTTGCTATGGTGATAGGCTCCGTTATCGGAAGTGGTGTGTTTTTTAAGGCAGAAACAGTTGCCCGCATAACCCACGGAAACGGAAAAACGGGGCTTTTGGCGTGGAGCGTGGGAGGACTTAGCATGATGATATGTCTTTTAAGCTTTTCAATAATTGTTTCCGAAACAAAAAGGTGTGACGGATTGCAGGAAATCGGAGAGATTACGGTAGGAGAGGGCTACTCATATTATCTTGGCTGGTTTATGGCAACGGTTTATTACCCTGCTCTTACAAGTGTACTTTCGTGGCTGAGTGCAAGATACGGTCTGTTAGCAATAGGGATGGAGGACAGCAGTGGTGGATTGTGTATGCTTCTGGCAGGGCTTTTTCTTATAATGAGCTTTGCTCAAAATGCACTTTTCCCCAATCTGTCGGGGAATGTACAGAAGATAACAACTGCTATTAAGCTGATTCCACTTATACTGATGATAATATTGGGAATCAGAAAAGGACTTTTATCAGGAAATCTGCAAACCAATATGAATCCTATATATCAGTCCGGAACAAGCGAAAATAACTTTTTTTCTTCGGTGAGTGCAGTTATGTTCGCTTATGAAGGATGGATTGCCGTTCTCAGTATCGGTAGAGAGCTCAAAAACAGCAGAAAGAATCTGCCCATAGCACTTGTCATTGGAGGTCTATCGGTGCTTTTGGTTTACGTTTTTTATTATTTGGGAATTATGGGTGCCGTTTCGTCGGATGTACTCCTTAATTACGGGAGCGACGGAATAAAAATTGCATTTTCAAATGTTTTGGGAAAAACCTCAGGGCTTCTGCTTGCTTTTGTGGCAATTTCGTGTATAGGTGCCTTAAACGGAATGATGTTCAGTTTGGGCCGTGCCGTGTATTCCATAGGAAAGAACGGGCAGGGACCGTCACCCAGACTTTTTTCAGAAATAAATACAGTAAGCGGTATGCCCGTAGCATCATTTTCATTGGGGCTTGTGTTTTCAATTCTGTGGCTGTTTTTCCTTTTTGGAACACAAATATCTGAGGAGGCACTTTTCGGAAATTTTGGGTTTGATATATCGGAAATTCCCGTAGTAACCGTTTACGGAATGTATATTCCCTTATTTTTCCTGTTTTTAAAAAAATGGGGCAGAAAAATATCTCCGCTGAAGCGGATAACTGTTAGCATGGGGATAATTGCCTGTATCTTTACTGCAGTATGTGCAATATATGCCCATTTTACAGATATGACAGATTACATTCTTGTATTTGTTGCAATAATGCTTGCAGGAAGCCTGTTCAGAAAAAAGGCAGTGTAAAAATTTTTTACACTGCCTTTTTTTAATATAACCATGCGGAATTAGTATCAGTATTTATGGCATCTGTTCCGTAAAGGAACAAAAGCTCGTCAATGTCATTTTCCTTAATAAATTCACTTACGGAGAAGCGGTAGTATCTTAAATCTATCATATAAACATTCTCATATTCGCAGGACAGAAAGTTTGCGGTGCAATGAGCGTAGGAATCCTTTATAACAAGAAGATTTTTTCCGCTTTTTGATTTGTTGGTGATTTTAGTAAGCGCATGGTTTCCATCAGCAAAGACGGGGTATTTATCGTCGTTTTCAAGATGCTCCCTGAAAAAGAAGCTGTCTTGAGTTTTCTCAAATTCTTTTCCGTTTGATACGCTGACCTCCAAATCAAAACCCGAATGCCAAAGCTCTATATCCTCGCCCTTTGTCAGGAAATATCCGCTTGAAGCACGGGTTGTTCCACAGAAATTTTTGTGTGTTTCTATGTTAAATTTCTCTTTAGCAAGAGGACTGAGTCCTGACTCTTTCACAAGCTCCGAATACAGTACATAACAGCCATATGAGGTTAGGTGGTGGTCTGTTTTGTAATAAACTGTATTTCCGCTTTCAAAAGCACTTATAAGAGGCTTTCTCACATCAGTTAAACTGGTATTGGACAGAATTTCCTCTGCTTTTGAAAAAATGTATTCGTCACAGTAGAGGGCGTTTTTATCGGGGATAATTTCTGACATAACGTATCCCGGAGAGGGTACAATAATCATTCTCGAGGGGAGATTTGCTTCCTTAGAGAAATCCTCAAAACGGGACAGATTATTGATAACATTTTTTTCATTAATGGGTTTTGGTGCATTGATAAGATAACCCTCACGGCACATATACACATCCTCAAGAATGTTTCCACCCTCAAATAGCTTCATATAAGAATTTGTTCCTACAAAAAAGCTTCTTCCGAAAATTCTGTCTTCCAGATATTTTTCCGCATCTTTAAGATATGTTGTATCCAAAAGCGTATTGACGGAAAAGGGCGGCATTTGGGTAGTATAGCGTTTCTCATTTTCAAGGTATTTTGTTTGAGGTGCAGTTATAAGAGTCCCAATTGAAACCACACCTATAAATAACACGAAAACAAGAATTATTATTAAGCTTTTAATATTTTCTTTTTTCATAGTAACACCCTAAAATCTGAAATAAAGGAAAGGATTGTAGCTTTCACTTACAAGTGAAGCTGTGCAAAGAGTAAGTGCAAGAATGACAAGGAACAGCTTTACGTGAAACTCTGCTCTCTTGCCTTTAAGCTTTTCAAAAAGCTCTGTAAAAAGCGGGGTAGAGGCAACGGCACCTATGACAAGAAGCGGAAGCCACGCAATATTTTGCGGATGAACACCTAAAAGTCCATTTGCTTCTCCGAACATTGCACAAATGTATCTCCATGCAGAGGTGAAGCTCTCAGATGCAAAGAATATCCAGCCGATAATAACAACAAGTATAGTATAAATCCGTGATATGAATACGGGAAGCTTTTCAAAAAGTTTATTGAGGACAAGCTTTTCGGCAAGCAGAATTACACCGTAGTATATCCCCCAGCAAATGAAGTTCAGTCCTGCCCCGTGCCAAAGTCCCGTCAGCGACCATACTATCATAATATTGAGTATGAAACGGAGTTTTTTGACTCTGTTTCCCCCAAGAGGTATGTAAACATAATCACGGAACCATGTACTGAGAGATATGTGCCATCTTCTCCAAAAGTCAGTAACCGTTTCTGCAATGTAGGGGTAATTAAAGTTTATACAGAATTCAAATCCCATCATTCGTCCAAGACCGCGGGCCATATCAGAGTAGCCTGCAAAGTCAAAATATATCTGGAATGTATATGCCAAAGCCCCGAGCCACGCGCCGAGGACACCAAATTCTTCAGGTGATGCACTTACCGACATCCACAAGGCACCGAAACGGTTAGCAAGGAGAACCTTTTTTGATAAGCCTATGAGAAAGAGGTAAATACCGCTTTCGAAGTTTTTCAGGGATTCTTTTCTGCCCCCTAATTGGTCACTTACATCACTGTATCTTACGATGGGTCCTGCAATAAGCTGAGGAAAAAGTGAAATATACGCTGCAAAATCTATGATATTTCTTTCCGGCTTACAGGTGTTGCGGTATACATCAATAACATAGCTCATTGCCTGAAAAGTGTAAAATGAAATTCCAATAGGGAGCATAACCTCATACACAGGAATTTGGTGAAGATAGGGAAGCTTCCTCAGTAAATCCAGCACCATACCGGTGTACTTGAAGTATCCGAGAGCCGCTAAATTGAGTACAACAAAGACAGCAAGCAAAAGCTTTCTTTGCCTGCTGTCTTTACTTTTTTCTATAACGAGAGCACCCGTGTAATTAAGCACAATTGACGCAATCATCAAAAGCACATAAACAGGCTCCCCATATGCGTAAAATACAAGGTTAACCGCCAAAAGGAACAGATTTCTCGCCTTTTTGGGCAATACGTGATACAAAATCAGTACCACGGGAAGAAATATGAACAAAAACGGTATGCTTGAAAAAACCATGGAAAAACATTCCTTTCAAAGGAAAGCTTTTATTTTACATAACTGTCAAATATTGCTTTCATTTTTGCGTGCTGGGGGGCGAGGAACATTGAAACGAATGTTCCCTTTTTGCCTACCGTGCATTGCTGGGCAAGTGCGTAATTCTCAGGGTCGTAGGATTTGGACTGCTCCTTAACCTCAGAAAGTCTGATGCCAAGAAGAACCTGAATCATTTCAGCGGCTTCCTCGGAAACAGCTTCAATCATAACGATTTCATCAGGAAAAGCCCCTTCAATGGTAACAAAGGAAGCCGCCTGCTTAACAAGAGAAGTATCTATTCCGTAAAGACTTTCAAGTCTTGCTGTCGGAACATCAAGGGGGTCAACAACACCTGCACCTGACACAATTGCATTTTTTACTGCGGTTAAATCCACAGATGCGGTCTTGGGTTCTTCCTTTGAAACAGGCTCTTCGGTAGAAGCTTCCACGGGGTTTTCTTCTGCTTCCACGGGAGTCTCGGGTGTATTTTCAGCCTCATCAGACTGTGTTTCTTCTGCAACTTGTTTTTCGGGGTTGTTTTCGGTCACGGGAACTTCATTTGTTCCGCAACCGCTGAAGCATACTGTAAAGAGCATTACCATAGCAAGGAATATACTGAGTTTTTTCATAATTTTTCTTCCTCCAAAATTATCTTAATTCTTCAGGAACGTGAGTCCTTAAATAATCAATCCATACCATATCACCGGTTTTGGTGAAGTGGATACCCATACCGCCGAAATCACTGCAGTATTCTCTTATCAGGTAACCATCAGGTCCCGTAACAACCTCAGAAATATTGATGAAATACCATTTGTTATCTTTACAAACCTGTTCAAGTCGGGCATTGTACTGGGATATTTTTGTATTGTTGAGCTTTGAGCCTTTTATGTTACTGCTGCTTGCAATGGGGGTAACCGACTGCATAAAAATCTTTACATGGGGAGATTTTTCAAGAATCCTGTTAGCGAGAGTTACAATATTTCCTATTTCTTCCTCAACGCCGAAGCTGATTCCGTTCATTCCAAGCATTATGTAAACTTTGTCAACACCGCTTGCCAAAACTGCATCTTCAACAGTCATCTTTACACCCTTATATGATGGGTGGATGGCGTTTGTTGTGTTGAGGGGCTGCAGGGCGTTACGGGCGCTCATACTTCCTGCACAAAGGAATGTTGCATTTCCAAGTGCTCCCGTAGCGGCACAGTAATTTTTAAGTGAAAGTGTTACGGAGTCGCCTACGAGTGCGCAATTGTCAAAGTAGCTTATATCAACGGCAGGACTTTGTGCGACACGGGGAACGAAGTATGAAATATATGAGTCATACAAGCTGTCATAGGCATTAGGTGCAGTATTTATTGCGGAGTCGATGCCCTTTGAATCTGCCGCTTTTTTAAACTTGTACACAATTGATGCAACTTCATTTCTCTTAATGGGACGGTAGGGATAAAAATACCCGTTTTCATAACCGTTTATCATATCAGCCATTTTGCACACAGCCACTGCTGAACGGGCATAAGCATTTATATCAAGAGAATCCTTGAACTGGTCAGGTTCATTGACTTTTTTCAGTCCTATGTCAAATTTATGAGCATAGCGTATTATAAATGTTGCAACCTGCTCCCTCGTGATATTTTTATCTGCACCGAAAAGGCCGGGGTAGATACCTGCCGCAATACCGTTTTCGTATGCCCAGCAAATTGCATTGTAATACTTATCCTCTGGAGTTATATCGGCAAAGGGGCACTCTTTTTGGGGAGTATAGATGCCGTAATCGGAAAGGTACATCATATAAAGATAATTGACTACCCCTGCACGGGTTTCATATGTTTCGGGTAAAAACTCCTCCGCATCATCAATAATATCTGCTTTATTAAGAGCAGAAACCGCTTCATAAAACCACATTTCCTCAGAAACATCGGAAAAGGGATTTTCCCACGGAGCCTCCGTCTGTGCACAGATGGGAAGAAGACAAATCATCAATACTATACACAAGGGGAGTATCAAACGCTTTCTCATCCTAAAGACCACTCTTTCTAGGTGAATATTATAAGAATAATGATAACATAAACTATATAAAAAAACAACATTTTTTGTCAAAATAAGGATAAAAAAGTTAATATATATAAAAAATCCCGAAAAGCTATTTCTTTTCGGGATTTAAAATCACATAAGCGGGGCAAAAAGCCTTAGTAATGCGTTTAGAATTTTCTTGAAAATATTGGGACTTGTACAGCTTTGGGGAGTTATCACGGTACACTGCTTCAGAGTTTGTTCAAAATCACTTTTTATAGAGGTAACAACAGGGCTGTCAAGAAACCAGCAGGCACATTCAAAGTGAAGATACAAGCTTCTGTAATCAAGATTAATGCTTCCTACAACCGAAACCTCATCATCACTTAAAAAGGTTTTTCCGTGAATAAAGCCAGGTTCATATTCATAAAGCCTTACCCCTGCATCTAAAAGTTCTTTATAGTAGCTGTAACCCACCGCACGCACATACCAGTGGTCCGCCACTCGGGGACAGATTATTTTTATATCAATTCCGCTGTACGCGGCATTTTTAAGAGCCACTACCATCTCGTGGTCAAGGACAAGATAGGGGGTGGTGATATAGACATATTTTTTTGCCTTGTTTATTATGTCAAGATACACCGTTTCACCTGTCTGAAATTTGTCGTGGGGCATATCGTAATATGGCATAACATAACCGCAGTATGATTCATTTTCGGCAAAAACTTCAGGCTCAAAATAGGTTATATCCTCGCATTGGTCTGAAATATGATTCCATAAAGTGAGGAACATCCTCGAAAAACAAAATGCGGCTTCCCCTTTAACCATAACTGACATATCCTTCCAATGTCCGTAAGGATAGCCTATATTTATATATTCGTCGGAAAGGTTTGCTCCGCCTGTGTAGGCAACAGTTCCGTCAATAACCATAATCTTTCTGTGGTCGCGGTTATTCTGAAGTGCGGAAAGAAAGGGGGTAAAGGGGGAGAATACTCTGCACTTTATACCGTAGCTTTCAAGAATTTTGGGGTATTTTTTCGGAAGAGTAACCATACTTCCCATTCCGTCATACATAACCCTGACATCTACGCCCTCCGCGGCTTTCTTTTTAAGCACCCCTAAAATTGAATCCCACATCTGCCCTTCGCCGATAATGAAAAATTCAATAAATATATATTTTGTTGCTTTATGAAGCTCGCAAATCATACTTTCAAGCATATCCTCGCCCTGAGGAAAGTACTCGGCAGAGTATGATTTATATGCATTCATCCCCGACACATTGTTAATATATTTTACAATGGATGAGCGATGAGGAAATTTCTCTGATATTTCCTTGGAAACTTCTTCTTTTTGTGGGTATTTTCCGTTAATCTCTTTTTCCAGTGCCGAAAGGCTTTGAAAATAATTTTTGGTGTGCATCTGTCCTGTTATAAAAAGGTAAAACAGACCGCCGAACAGGGGAACCATAAGAATCGGGACAACCCATGCAAGCTTATACGAGGGGTTGGAGTGCCTGTTTATAATAATAACTACGGTAATGATACTTATTATCTGCAGTGCTATATCAAAGTAAAGAAAATATTCGCTGATACGCATAAGAGAGGCAACTATTGCCAAAAGCTGCAGCACAAGAAGAATGCTTACAATTGTTGCCTGACTGAACAGTCCTTTTAAAAATTTACGCATAACGAATCACTCCATTAGTAGGCAATTTCGACAGTTCTGGTGTCGGGATTCCACTCCACCTCGGCATTTACTGCCTCCGAAACGAATCTGACGGGCACTACATTGGAGCCGTTTATGTTTATAGGCTCTGCCTTGTATTCAGAAAGAGTTTCGTTTAAGGTGATTTCTCCTTTTGGTGTTATTATGACAGTATCTGTATCCTTTATACAGGTAACATTGCCTGTTGCCTTTTCCCATGAAACAGTATATCCCATCATTTCCATAAGTGCACGGAGGGGGACATATGTTCTTCCGTCTTTAATGATAGGTGCCGCATTGTCAAAACGCACATTTTCTTCGTTGAAATTCACATAAACGGGTGTGCTGAAAGGAATACCCATATACAGTGCAAAGCTTTTTGCGTAAGTGCCCTGAGAAGCCTGCAATGTCATTTTTCCGCAACCTGAAAATGCATATTCATCAATCCATTCGACACTTTTGGGAATACATACAAGCCTTAACTCACTGCAGCTTGCAAAGGCCATGGAATCTATATAAATAACGCTGTCTGACACGTACACACTGCGAAGGGCTTCATTTGCCATAAAAGCTCCGCTTCCGATAGCGGTAATACCGTCAGGAATATCAACGTGAATATCTCCGCCCTTGTAGGAAACTAAAATTCCGTTTACCGTAACAAAATCAGTGTCCTGACCGAAAAGCCATGCTGTATCGTCAAAAGCACCTGCTCCTATGTGGGAAACGGTGGTGGGTATAGTTATTTTCTCAAGGTTTTTGCAATGTACAAAGGCATTATCTCCAATTTTCTCTACTGTGGAGGGAAGAAAAACCTCCTTTATAGCTTCGTTTTGTGCAAATGCATTTGAAGCAATGTTCTTGACTCCAGAGGGAATATTCACAGTCTCCGCCGCACCGTTGTAACGGAGAAGTGTGGAGCTTCCCAGCATTACAAATTCGGAAGAGGAATCAATAACCCAGTTAGTGTTATCAAAGGCGCTTGATTCTATATAACCGGGAAGCCCTTTCATATTAACATATGAGAGGTTTGTGCAATTTGCAAAAGCCTTGTTTCCTATATATGAAACGGTAGAGCTTATCTCAATTCTGGAAAGATTGGGGCAGGCTGCAAATGCTTCTGCAGATACCGTTGTGATTCCATCGGGAATTATCACACTTGTCAGCGTGGGGGAGCCTGCAAAAGCACGGTAACCGATTGAAACAACGTTATACCCTCCCAAAGATGTAGGTATGGTAATGTCCTTAGGCTCTCCTGCAAAACCGGTAATTGTTCCGGAAGCTTTATCAAGGAAATACAACACATTACCCACTTTATAAACGGGGATTCTGGGTGCCGCAAGGGTATGGAGCTGTGCTGTTAATATTATAAGCAAAAGTGAAATTACAATCTTCAGTTTTTTCATTTATATCACCTCGAATTCATAATTATACAGGAAAAACGCCATTTTGTCAAATTGGAGGGGTTCTGCATAAAGTATAGGGAAGGATGTGATATAATGCCAAGAATATATTTAAGCCCCTCGACACAGGAGGGTAATATGTATGTAATCGGCGGAAGTGAGGAGTATTATATGAATCTCATTGCCGATGCAATGATACCTTATCTGCAGTCAAACGGAATACAGTACACGAGGAATAATCCCGGAATGAGTGCAGCGGATGCGATTGCCGCATCGAACAGAGGAAATTACGACCTTCATCTCGCTCTTCA
>JAZUPX010000059.1:0-3664 GCA_045605405.1 Clostridia bacterium | reverse complement strand
AATAATACTGTCGTATATTTGCAGAATTTTCTGCAGTATTATTCAAAATTTCTGTTTCAAAACCATATTAGGTTCGATTATCTTATGCCTAAGCGAAAAAAGTGCGGGGTTTTACAAAAAACTCCGCACGTAAACAAAACTGTCTAAGTTTCGTAAACTCCGTCCTTTCGCCTGAGAGATTAGTTCCTGAATCAAGGGAACCTTGCACCTTCGGCATCCTTTTGCTTCATAAAAGAAGCGGACTTCTCCGGAGAGCTATCCGTCTGCAGTCTTTACTCAAGCCGAGAACCTGAGAGTGTTACTCCTTCGGTAGGCATAATGCCTTTTCCTGCACACTTCGCTTAGCCATTATTAAACTAACATTAATAGTATGCCATATTCCGACACATTTGTCAATATTTTTTTAAACAAGTATACAGAATATCGCGAAGCCTTGGCTGAACATAGCTTTCCTGATTGTTAAGCATATGGTGTGCGTAGAAAAAGCTTACGTTATTATCTACATCAATAAGTGCGTTTGCACCTGCGGCGCCTCCCCAGCCGATTTCACCGAGAGGTGTACCGATTGAAGAATCCATCATTGTGCGGACACCGAGTCCATAACCATAGCCTTTTAGCTGAGGCCATTTAATACATTTTAACTGTTCTTCGTTAAGCTGATTTGTACGCCACAGGTCGAATGTCTTTCGTTCAATAATACCTTCACCGCCATTTGCAAGAGCTGACATTAGTTTTGCATACTCGGGTACGGTTGTCACAATTCCTGCACCGCCACTGTGGTAGTTTTCTCCAAGCATATGGGAATTTACAATATCCTCTGTCTTAAGATGTCCCCCATTCATAGAAACACCCGATTGCTGAAGCTTTACAATATCACTTTCACCGCTGTCATCAACAAAACGGTACTGCTGAGCCATATTACTGCGGTATTCGTCTTTCATATAATATGCGGCATTTATACCGAGAGGCTCAAATACATTCTTTTCCGCATATTTACCCAAAGTTGTTCCGCTCACTGCCTCGATAAAGCCTCCAAGTACATCATGGCAAAGACTGTATTGCCATTTTTCACCCGGAATAAAGTGAAGTGGCTCCTCTGCAAGCCCCTTAATTGTAGTAAGAGTGTCATACTTACCTCCTGTAATCTCCCCTGCTTTTTTGATTCCAGGTACACCGAAGTTATAATTAAAGCCTGCCGTCATTGTGAAAAGGTTTCGTATTGTGATTGGAACGGGGGACTTTATTACATCACCGTTTTCCCTTTTCACATACATATCTCTATACTCAGGAATAAAGTCGTAAAGAGGGTCATCAAGTTTGTACAAGCCCTTTTCCAAAAGCTTAAGTGCACACAGGGTAGTTGTGATTTTCGAGCAGGAATAGAGGTAGAAAAACTTATCCGAAGTCATTTTCTCCCATTTTTCAACATTGCTGTAACCTGATGTATATTCAAATACGGGTTTCCCATCCTTATGTATAACCATTACATTACCCGGAATTCTCCATGCGGTAAGATGGTCAAGAAACTCTTTCATTGGCTGAAAATTCATTTTTATCGCCTCCGTCTACAATTATAATCTTTACATTACAATATTTCAATATTTTTTTAAACATTTTCTATTTTGATTGACATTATAATCAAAACAAGGTATAATATTGTAGTTAAAATGCGTAATTTACTAATTAAAGGATGATGAACAATGCATTGGTCAGAAGAAATTGCAAACAGAATTATTGAAAGGAACCCCAATAAAGAGGAATATGTCTGCGCTGCAGGTATCAGCCCCTCCGGTTCTATTCATATCGGAAATTTCCGTGATATAGCAACAAGCTATTTTGTTGTACGTGCCCTCCGTAAAATGGGCAAAAAGGCTCGTCTCCTCTTCTCATGGGACGAATTTGACAGACTAAGAAAGGTCCCCGTGAATGTTGCAAAGGTACGCGACGATTTCGAGCAGCACATCGGCAAGCCGTATGCAGATGTTGAAAACCCTTTCTCCGACTACCCTGAAATAAAGACATATGCCGAGTATTTTGAAAAGGAGTTTGAACGCTCTATCGTAAAGTTCGGTATTGATATGGACTACCGCCATCAGGCAGAAATGTACAGAAGCGGTAAGTATGTTGAGCATATTCTTCATGCACTTAAAAAGCGCGGTGAGATTTTCGACATCCTTGATTCTCACCGTACACAGCAGGCACAGGAGGGTGAAAGAGAAGCTTACTATCCCGTAAGTATCTATTGCCCCGTTTGCGGTAAGGATACTACGAAGATTCACTCTCTTTCCGACGATTCTACCGTTGCTGAATACTCCTGCGAATGCGGTCACAGCGGACAGTTTGACTTTACAAAGGACTTTAACTGCAAGCTCGCATGGAAGATTGACTGGCCTATGCGCTGGATGTATGAGGGCGTAGACTTTGAGCCAGGCGGAAAGGATCACGCAGCAAGACACGGCAGTTACGATACAAGTAAGGACATTGCGAAAGAAATTTTTGGATATGAGCCTCCCCTGTTCCAAGGCTATGAGTTTATCGGCATCAAGGGTACAACGGGTAAGATGTCAGGTTCTTCCGGACTTAATCTCACTCCTGAGACACTTCTTAACCTTTATCAGCCCGAAGTAATTTTGTGGCTTTACTCCAAGACAGAGCCTTTAAAGGCGTTTGACTTCTGCTTTGACGACGGTATTCTTCGTCAGTACTTTGAATTTGACAAGATGCAGACTGCCTGGGAAGACGGCACTGCAGACGATCATACTAAGGAAATTATGTACAACACAACCGTTGAGGGCAGAAAGCCCACAACAGTTCCTATGGGACTTCTGGTACAGCTTGGCTCCGTTGTTAACTTCAATGTTCCCATGCTTGAAGTAGTATTTGAAAAGATTGGCACTCCCTACAAATTTGCTGATTTTGAGGACAGACTCCAGAGAGCAAAATACTGGCTTGAACAGTGTTCTCCCGAGAATGTAAACAAACTCCGTGAATACCGTAACTGGGAGCTTTACCTGAGCTTTACGGATGAAGAAAAGAAAGAAATCGAGCTTTTGGTTGATTTCTTAAAGACAGACGGATATTCTCTTGATGACCTTAACAGTGAGCTTTATGCTATTCCCAAGAAGATTTTTGGTGAACATATGGATGCCAAGGAGCTTAAGGGTATTCAGGGCCAGTTCTTCAAGAATGTATATAAGCTTATAATTGATAAGGAACGCGGACCGAGACTTTACCTCTTCCTCTTTGCAGTTGATAAGGAAAGCTACCTTAGTCTTCTCGACTTCTCCACTCCTATGACTGAGATTGAGAAGAATCCTCCCAAGGAAGAAGAACCCGAGGAAGTTATAGAGGAAAAAGTATACGGTGACCCCGACCCTGTACAGCCTATCAAGGAAGAAATCGACATTGATATGTTCTCCAAGATTGACCTTCGTGTATGTAAAATCGTAAAGGTTAACGATATCCGTAAATCCAACAACTGTCTTAAGCTTACACTTTTTGACGGATTGGATGAAAGAGTAATCGTGTCCAGTATCAAGCATGATTACAAGCCTGAAGAACTCGTTGGAAAGAAAATTATTGTTGTCGCAAACCTTGCGAGTGCACGCTTCTCCGGTGTTACAAGCAACGGTATGCTCCTTGCAGGTACAAACAATGCCTGCGG
>JAZUPX010000058.1:0-2677 GCA_045605405.1 Clostridia bacterium | reverse complement strand
TATCTTCCTTTAAACAACTTTCAATCATTGAAATTACAACATTGTTCCAACTTGTTTCATTTTCGTTTGCAATCTTTTCAATTTTGTCTGCAAGAGATTGTTTTATATAAAGTGTTTTGTAAATAGCAGGGTCCTTTTGCTTTGTGCTTTTTATTTCAAAGTTCACAATAATCACCTCTAATACATTTTATCATTTACCAGAAAAATAAAATAACACAGAAATTTCTGTTGTAATTTTAAAATACACGTGTTATTATAAAGAAGAGGTGAAAATAATGATTAAAAAAGATTTAATGGCGAATAGTGTAGGAAAGTATGTGTTGGAGTATGTAGATGAGTTAGACCTTAATGAAATTGCCCAAAGTACTGCGGTAAGAGTGGTGGAAGAAATACAGGAGATTATATTTAATGAAGATACATCTGATACGGATAAAATTATTGCAATAGAAAATATTTTTATAAATTATGGTTTGTCTTCAGTTGAGGAATACAATTAGAATGCTAACACATTTTGGAGATAGCCACCAAAATGTGTTAGCTTATAGTTATACACACAAACTACGGTTTTTGAAAAAACGAAGCCGACCGACAAAATTCTGTCCGCATCATTTTCCTCTGCGGGCGGACAGAATTTATAAATGCCTGATAATAAGTTTATCAATGCATTTAGGTGTCGCAAAGGCAAGGCAGTTTCAAAAACAAAAACCCGACAGTTAAAGAAAACCACGCCCAAGAAATATTACGCCCCTGCGAGGCCGTTTTAGGGGTGCGGGGGAATCGGAACCCCCGCGTTTTTGGTACTTTTGGCTCCCAAAAGTACATCGTCCCCTGCTATTCAGCAGAAGTTTATGCTTTTTTAAAAGTTTTTCTTTTATTTTCCCTTGACAAACCGTGTATATAATGATAATATATCAAAAGACAAATGTACACAGGTGGTGGACACATGGAGCAGAGAAAACTTGTAATCGCCGATTTATCGGTGCTTCCGCCGGTTTATCACAAGGTTTTAAAGCTTAAGGAAATGTTGGAATCCGGTGCGGCGGAAACTGTAAATGAAGCTGCCGATATGGCAGATGTGTCAAGAAGTGCGTATTATAAATATAAGGACTATGTATTCCCTTTCAATCAGATGCAGGGAATTCTCACGCTCCTTATCGCAGCAATTGACATAAAGGGTGTTCTCAGCGATATGCTGGCATTTATGAGTGATGCTGGATGTAATATTTTAACAATAAATCAGAATGTTCCCATAAACGGTGTGGCAAACATCACCGTAACAATACAGACCGAACAGATGAAGGTCAGCACAGACAGACTTATAACAGGATTACAAACCATTCGTGGGGTGCGAAAGGTTAACATATTAGCAAAACAATAAAGGAAGGCATACAGATGAAAAAAATTGCTATTATCGGCTTCGGTGTCGTTGGCTCCGGAGTTTACGAAATCATAAGAAAAAATAAAGACATCCTCACTAAAAAAGCAGGTGAGGAAATAGATATCAAGAGAATACTTGATATCCGTGACTTTGACTCTCACGAGGAGGCGCATCTTTTTACAAAGGACTTTAATGACCTTGTAAATGATGATGAAATTTCGATTATAGTGGAAACAATGGGCGGTATTAAATTTGCCTATGACTATACAAAGGCGGCTCTTTCGGCAGGAAAGAGCGTTGTTACCAGCAATAAGGAGCTTGTTGCGGCGCACGGTGATGAATTTTTCCGTATTGCAAAGGAAAATAATGTCCGTTATCTTTACGAAGCAAGCGTCGGCGGTGGTATTCCCATTATCCGTCCTCTTGCAAATGATGTGAGTGCTAACTGTGTTGAGGAAATTTCAGGTATACTAAACGGTACTACAAACTACATCTTAACAAAGATGTTTAAGGAAAATGACAGCTTTGAAAGTGCCCTCAAGACCGCGCAGGAGCTTGGCTATGCCGAAAAAGACCCCACAGCAGATGTTGACGGTATTGATGCCTGCAGAAAGATTTCCATACTGATGTCCCTTGCAACGGGCAGGAAGTTTGACAGCAGTAATGTAAACACAATCGGTATTCGCGGAATAACAGCCGAGGATGTTCAGTATGCGGCGGCAATAGGATGTACAATCAAGCTTATAGGTCGTGGCTTTACAAAGGATGGCAAGGCAAACGCTTCCGTTGAGCCTATGCTTATACCCAAAAGCTGCCCGCTTTCAGGAATTGAGGATGTATTCAACGGCGTACTCGTAAAGGGTAATATGGTTGACGAGCTACTCTTCTACGGAAGAGGTGCAGGAAAGCTTCCCACGGCAAGTGCCGTTGTGGGTGATATCGTGGATATTGTCCGTTCTCCCGAGTATAATGACTATTTCACATGGGAAGATTGCGGTAATGAAAATGTTATCCCTTACAAGGATGTTGAGGCACGCTTCTTTGTAAGAATTACAGAGGATAAGAAAGATAAGGTTAAGGAAATCTTCGGTGATTCTGAAATCATTAAGGGTGTTTCTGACTATGGTTTCGTAACAAAGAAAATGAGTGTTGCAGACCTTGAAAAGGGTATAGAAGCACTTGGCGGTATAGTAAGCAGACTTAGACTTTTTAAATAATAAATAATTCCAAGGAGGTTAACATAATGGGATTGATAGTACAAAAATTTGGCGGCAGCAGCGTTGCGGATGCTGAAAGAGT
>JAZUPX010000057.1:0-12360 GCA_045605405.1 Clostridia bacterium | reverse complement strand
GGATACGATTACTGTAAAAATGAGGGAATAAATAAATCACTTTTTAAGATAAGAATTTTAAAAAATGTTTTTAAATGCAACACGAATGAATTATATAATTTTTTTATGGGAACGGTACTTTGTGGAGAAATCCAACAGATTATCAATTCGGATGCCGAAACAGTAGTGATTGGTGGTAAGTCACAGATTAAGGTTGCGATGTCGGTAGTTTTAAACGAAAGAGATAATAAAAGGATAATAACTCTTGACGACGAAATTGTGAACCAATCAACGTCTCTTGGTGCAATTAGAATTTTTGAAAATGATACTATATAGTGCATTATATTTATATCGCAAGTATAAGAGTGTTTTGGTCATCTAAACCATTCGGCTCTTCCAATGCGAAAAGACGCCAGTACGGCGTCTTTTCGCATTGGTGGGCCTTCAGGGACTCGAACCCTATAAACATATCCATAAATATAACACTCCACCAAAATAAAACATACCATAATATAAAGGAGGAGTGTATATGCAAACTATACCCTATAACCGAATTGCGGCAGTAAATTATGCCCGCAAATGGGCTTTTGCAAGAAATCCGGCATACTATAATTTTGACGGGATAGGTGGAGACTGTACCAATTTCGTCTCTCAATGCCTTTATGCAGGCTCAGGAATAATGAATTTTACACCCGTTTTTGGATGGTATTATCTCTCACTTTCTGACCGTACAGCTTCGTGGACAGGAGTTGAGTACCTTTATAATTTTCTTGTAAATAATCAATCTGTGGGTCCGTATGCAACTCTTGTGCCTAAAAGGGAAGCTAAACCAGGTGATATTGTTCAGCTTGGGACAAGAGATGGTAATTTCTATCATACTGCAATCATCACGGCTGTAACACCCCGAATCCTCGTAGCATCACACAGTGCTGATGTTCTGAATAAACCTCTGTCACGTTACCGATATGAAACAGCACGCTTTTTGCATATCGACGGAGTAAGAGTATAGTTATTTGATTTGCTATTTTCATTGTTTTGTGATACAATAATATTCACAAAATATCCATCAAGGGTGAATTTATATGAAAAACTATAAAATGATAATTTCCTACGACGGAACAAAATATAACGGATGGCAGAGGCAGGGAAACACACAAAACACTATTCAAGAAAAATTTGAAAATGTAATTTCAAAGATGTGCGGAGAACCTACAGAAATTTTTGCCTCGGGAAGAACCGACCGCGGAGTTCATGCGGATGGTCAGACAGCAAACTTCAAGTGCAATACTGATTTAAACTGTCAGGAAATAAAAGACTATCTTAATCACTATCTTCCCGAAGATATTCTGGTGAAAACTGTAGAGGAAGCAGACGAGCGTTTTCATAGCAGACTGAATGCCGTTTCAAAGACCTACGAATATAAAATAGCTACCGAAAAGCCTGACGTATTTATAAGAAAATACGTTTTTGCGACGGATAGAAAATTTGATATTGAAGCTATGCAAAAAGCAGCGGACAAGCTTCTGGGGACTCACGATTTCAAAGGTTTCAGTTCCTTGGGAAAAACAAAAAAATCTACTGTGCGGACAATCAATTTTATTGATATTACGGAAGAAAACGGAATTATATCGGTGAAAATAAACGGTAACGGATTTTTGTATAATATGGTGAGAATTGTAGTAGGTACATTGCTTGATATAGGGAATGGAAGGCTTCCCTTAAGTGTAATTGATGAAATTTTTGAAGAAAAATCGAGAGAAAAAGCAGGTGCTACACTTCCTGCCTGCGGACTCAGGCTTGTTGAGGTATTTTATTAATAATATGAAAAAAGAAATAGAAATTTCAATAGAAAAAGAATCAGAAGGCAAAAAAATAGAACACATCTTAAAGGTAAAAGCAGGGCTTTCAGAAACCCTTATCCGCAGACTTAAACGGACAGAGGGCGGAATTTTGCTTAATGGTAAACCTGCAAAGATTATAGAAAAGGTTTCTTTCGGTGACTTGATTAAAGTTGCGGTGACAGAAAAGAGTTCCCAAAATATTATCCCTGTAAAAACACCTCTTGATATAATCTACGAGGATGAGGATATACTTGCGGTAAATAAACTCCGCTCAATGCCCACTCATCCATCAAAAGGGCACAGGGAGGATACTTTGGCAAACGGTGTTATTTACTATCTCGGAAAAGGCAGTAAATTTCACGTTATAACCCGGCTCGACCGCGATACCTCGGGGGTTGTTCTTATAGCTAAGAATCCCGTTTCTGCCGCTTTTTTAACAGATGAAATGAAAAACGGAAGAATAGCAAAAGAGTATGTTGCCGTCATAAATGGCGTGCTAAATCCGCAAGACGGAATAATAACAGCACCCATAAAAAAGAAAAACGAAAGCGGAATTTTGAGATGTGTTTCTCCTGACGGAAAAGAAGCTGTTACTAAGTACAAGACAGTAAAAATCCAAGACGGAATTTCACTTGTAAACCTTTTTCCTGTCACGGGAAGAACACATCAGCTCAGAGTTCATATGAGTTATATGAACTGTCCGATATACGGTGACAGTTTGTACGGAGCTGTACAAAAAGGGGAGAGGACATTACTACATTGCAGGAAAATATCTTTTATACATCCCGTAACAAAGGAAAATATATCAATTACTGCTCCTTGGTGTGATGATATAGAAATAAAAATAGTATGACTGAATTCAGTCATACTATTTTTGTCTTAGTATAATATTTCAGCTAAGCGGCATATAAGTGCGGCCGCTTCTGCTCTTGAGAGGTTTCGCTTCGGTGCAAAATTTCCGCTTGATGTTCCCTGAATTATATTGAGCCGGACTGCTTTTTCGGCATCCTCAACAGCCCAGTAGGAAATTTGTGATTCATCATTAAAAGAGATGTTCACGTCAGGGATAACAGGCTTTTTAGACGCAAGGTTATAAAGCCGCATAATCATTGCCACAGACTCCTCTCTTGTAATTGCCTTTTGAGGGGAGAATGATGTGTTTGATGTACCCTTAACGATACCTGCAAGGTACAAAGAATTGACATGGTCGTAATACCAGTCTGTATTTTTTACATCACTGAACAACGGCAAATCTGCAGAATTTTTTACGGAAAAGGCCATACTCAGCATTTTTGAAAATTCCGCTCTTGTAACACTGTCATCGGGCTTGAATTTGTTTTTGCTTTTTCCGTTGACAACACCGCTTTTTGCAAGCTTTTCAATATATTTCTTTCCCCAATGAGAGTCAATATCGGAGAAATGTATATCCTCGACCGTCACGTTTTCAATTATGGGAACAAAAGAGGTGTGAGCTGAACTGTTCTCCTCGGAATCGTATGTTACAAGAAAGGGTAATGAACGTACCGTGTTTCCTGAAAATCCCGTAATGGGGCATACGGGAGTAACTTCAAAATATACATATTTGTTTATAAATGTTGTATCAAAATAAATATTTTTTTCTGCTGTACTTACTTCTTCGTATACACCGTTTTGTGTGTTGCTGACATACCAGTTTACGAAGCAGGCAGAGGAGTCGGAATTTTCGGCAATATTGTTAAAAAGCGTAAATCCGGCTTCAACAGCACCGTTGACGACAGGGCTGCCCACAATATGGGGATTTACTGCAACTATTGATGCAATTTTCAAGGAAAGATTGTCGGCATATAACGTAAAAGGTTCTCCGTTATTTGACTCAAAATAGAAGAAAAGTCTTCCGACTGCATCCTCCTCTGCAAGGAAAAGCTCAGGGAGCCTTCTTTCGTCAAGGGTTGTTCCACCGGCTATAAAAAACTGTGCAAGAGGAAGCATCTGATTGTCAAGGGTTTCAATAAACAATGTGCCTGTACAGTCTGTTGCTGTGGAAAATGCGGAATTGAATACATACGGAGTATTTTTCAAAAGATGCACATAAGAGTTATTGAGAAGCATAAAATAATTTCCGTTGCAGTTTATAAGTGCTCTGCGGCTGGTGCCGTCATTGCGCATATAAAGAGAGCTTTCATAAGGGGAAGCAACCATCCACCATTCGTTGGGAATGGTTTTTTCAAATGTTCCGTCACCAATATAGTCAAAGCTGATTGTAAAATGGAGTGAAGCCGAAATATCAGGGTCAGGGAGATAGGTTGCAGTTAATGTATATGTCCCCGGAGTAGTATCGGGGAAAACTGTAATGCTGTTATTTACATTATCAAAATAGAAAGAACCGTCATTTTCAGAGATTTGTATAAGCACATCATCTGATGGAATAATATCACCAAGCTGATTACGGAGTAATGCTGAAAACGGGTAGGATGTCTGAATGTTGGAAAGCGTAATATTTCCGGGAGCGTGCATTGTAATATATTCGGGAGAGAGAGCTTCACAGGAAAGCTTTATATCGTCAATAAATATAGTACAATCCACTTGTGAACAAAGGTTAAGGGCAATATCGTAGATACCATCATCTTCGGGTCTGAATGCGGCGAAAACCTCCGTCCATTTATCATCCGAAATATCTGTTACCGTAAAGTAGAGCATAGCACCGTGTATTTCTGCTGTGTTTACTGCATGGATGGGGGTTGTTTTTTCAGGAATGTCGGACTTTACCCTTGCGCGTATTACATAAAGAGCATCTTTATGTAATAGCTGTGAATTACTGTAAGTAATGGTGGTGTAATATCCCAATCCGCCATAATCAGACATTGGAACTTTAATGTATCTGTTGCCGTTTTCATTTATCAGGCTTATCTCAGCATTACTTTCCCAAAGCATATCGTCTTTGGAAAAATCAGAGTTGTCAATAATGTTGTCTGTAAGAGTAATTGGCATAAATGTAGGGGTCAGCTCTTTAAAATTACGGAGAGCACAGCTAATGGAAACATTATCATTTACTGATGCTTCATGAGTTACGGTAAGGGAAAAATCTCTTGAGTTAAAGGATATCCCTTTGATGTCAGGTACTGAAAAATGAAGATTAGAGCTTGAAAGTATGTCAACTGCCTGATTTTCAGTAGTCAGGAGAAAGGGCCTGTAATAATTTTTTATACTGCCGGTAGCAGGAATTACAATTTCATCAGGTCCGCTAAGGTTAAGGGAGGACAGCGTGCAGGAAATCTCCTCTAACCTAAGCTCGTCCACAAACAAGCCAAAATCAACGCTGCAACCTGAAAAGTGCAGGGACAGATTGTATTCTCCGCTTTTTCCTGCAAAAAAGGTGGTGGAAAAATAACCCCATTCGTCACCGATACCGCTGATTGTAGCAATAACAGTATTAGAGCCTGCACCACGGTCTGCATATGCACGGAGAGAGGGGGAGTTGTCGCTCATAGGATTCATCACATAACCGCTCAATGTATAAACCTTACCGCCCTCCAGACTGATGCTGGGAGAATAATCAAGCACATGTGTCGCACGGTCATTACGCACCTCGCCAAAGGGGTTATTGACGTACAGTGAAAAACCGCTTTCAAAGGGATTGGAGTCATCAAAAATACCGCCAAACCACATATCTGCATCCGCCTGCGTTTCAAATGAGTATGAGAACTGCTCTGCACCAAAAACGGAAAGAGGCAGAATACACAGCAATATTAAAATGAATGTAAAGATAAATTTTTTCATTTTTTTACTCCTGATATTTATATAAATATTATATTATAAATTGCACAGTTTGTCCATAAAAAAGATTTGTAAATATTTTCAGCGGAATTCTTGAAAAAATAAAAGTTTCCAACACACTAAACTTTGTTAAAATCTTGACTATCCTATGAAAATGGTGTACAATATATAGTTGAGGAGTTATGTATGTAACGGAGGTGAGAGAGTGAACGGCTTGACATATATTATTGTTGTTGCAGGGATACTTATGGCAAAGGGAATCGGTTTTGTCAGGGACATTGTATTTGCCTCGGTTTTCGGTGCAAGCACATATACAGATATGTATTTTCAGATTTTCGGTCTTGTAAACCTGATTTTTACGGGTGTCGGAGTTGCTCTTTCAACCCTTGTGATAAAAAATCTTAACAAGGCGGAAAATTCCACCAAGGAGAAAAAGCGGGCGTATGTATCACGTTTTATAGGTAAAACCACTCTTTTTACCCTTTTGGTAACGGCTTTAATGTATATTGCTGCAAAGCCGATTGTAAGTGTTCTTCTTCCTGGGCTTGATGATGGGGCTATGGACACTGCCTTAATGCTTATGTACATTATGCTTCCGTCACTCCTTTTTGTTCTGATAGCATACATAATTTCAGGTGTATTGCAGAATAACAAGATTTTCTTTATAAGCTCGATTATGAGTCTTCCGTTCAATGTCATTATTATCTGTTCTCTTTTTGTTCCCGATATAGACATTATAACCGTGGGAATTGTTACAACAATCGGCTGGTTTTTGCACATAGTGATTCAGCTTCCGTCTTTCTACAAAAGCGGATACAGATTTTTTGCCAAGCAGAAAGAAAAGGTTATAAAATCCGGAAAAAACAGTGAAATAATCTGGATTTTCATTTCCAATATGATGTTTCAGGTATGCTTTATGATTGACAAGGCTTTTGTAAGCGGTGACAGCGGTGCGGCATCTACCATAAACTATGCATCAAACCTGTTCATAACAATTGCCAGTGTATTTGTTGTGGCAATGAGTAATGTGGTTTTCCCGTCAATCAGTAAAAACTATGAAGAGGGCAATATCGATTATGTAAGGTCCCTTCTGAGGACTATGATAATTATAATGCTTTCCATATTTGTGCCGTTTATCCTTGTTACAAGCTGCTTTGGTACAAATGTTATTTCCCTCTTGTATGAACGGGGGGAATTTACTTCCGAACTTGCAAAGACAACGGGCATACTTTTTGCCATATACACCCTTGGAGCATTCGGCTATGTCTGTCAGGAGCTTTTTAACAAAATTCTGTATCTTGACGGAAAATATTCATATACGGTAACAGGAACAATTATCGTAATTGCGCTGAAGCCCGTTATAAATGTTTTTGCAGGAAACTATGGTGTAGTGGCAATAGCTGTGACAACTACCGTCTTGTTTACCCTTTATGCAATCAGTATTGCCTTTGCAATCAGAAAAGTTACGGGAAATTATATTGACCATGACTTTGTAAAAAACATCTTAAAAATAGTATTTGCAGGAGTAAGTGCATTAGCAGTTTTCCTGCTGTTCAGGCTGGTAATGCCTTCTGTTACGGAGGACAGGGTTTTATTTCTCGTACCGCTTTCAGCCTGCGGAGTAGTATATGTAGGTATACTGTGGGTTTTGGGTATTGTTAAAATAATCCTTAAAAGCAAAAATGCGGATTTGCCGCAGAGAAAAGGAGCAGAAGAATGAATAAAAAGCATATCATAATCCGAATTGCAGTAATACTTATACTTGCGTCTATGCTCATACCTGCTTTCACCATGCGTATTTCTAATGAGACAAAGAATAAGGATGTGGTTTTTGCCATTAATTACAACAGTGCATATCAGGCACTTAATGAAGAGGAATTTGAAGCCACTCTAAAGGAAAATAAAGAGATGGGCGTAAACACCGTCAGCATTGCAGAAGAAAGTATCAGTACATTAATTGCATCAGGCTACCTGACCTGTATGAATTACAGAGATATTGGCACAAAGTTTGACCAGGAAAGTGAAGCTATCGTGGCTCTCTTGGAGGGGAATTCCAAAATCCGCCAGGAAAGTTTCCTGCTCATTACCAAGCGTCCTGAAGTAAAAGCATATCTTGATATGTGGATAGGGGCAAAGTACTCCGAAGATGAATACCTGAAGCTTGCAGGCCCCAACGGTGCAGATGTTTTCGTAATCTACGAGGGTGGAGTTGACGGTAAAAAGTTTGCCATCGGTTTTAATGAGAAGAAAATAGAAAATGCCCATAATAAAGGGTTTGACATTTCACTTGTAATGATGTTCGGGGGCTTTACCAATACAGAATATATTAACCGTATAGGGGAGTTTGTTGACAAATATAACATCAAGTATATAAACCTTAAAAACAACGGACAATATAATGAAAAATCCCCTTGCTCCAAGAAAAATTATGAAGCTATGTGCAAGCTCATAAAGGAGAAAAAGCTCTATCTCATAGTTACTGAGAATCAAGACCAGCTTTCAAATCAGAAGCCTATTGGCTATCAGAAGCTGATAGATTCCGCAGAGGGAAGAGTTTTAAGAAGCTATGAAACGGTGGACTTCAAAAACGAGGACCTTGTGGAGGCTCGTTATCACCAGATTCTTAATTCCGTGGTGGACAGAAATTTAAGGTTTGTTATTATAAATCAGTTCACAAGCGGAATAGGCACATTCCTCAACAAAAGTGATAAAACCAATGAGGCAACACGCCTTGTTATAGAAAAGCTTGAAAGTATTGGCTACAATACAGACGACTATGATACCATATTTGATTATTCTGTAAACAGGCGTATGGTATCAGCTATTGTCGTAATGCTCATGATTGTTATGGGCGTAACAATGCTTGAACTTCTTTTCAAAACCCGAATGAAAAAATTAGAGATATTCGGAATAATAGTATCTTTTATTGGAGGAGTCGTTACATTAAAAGCTCCTGAAAGCCTTTTGTATTTAATTCCTACGCTCTTTGCTTCTTTTGCACCTTGCTTTGCAATAACGGTAGTAATGGCATTTTTGAAAGTGATGAAAGAAAAATATAAGACAGCTGTATTGACTATTTTGACCGTGATTATGACGGTTGCTACACTCTCGCTTATGGGATTTATACAGGCAACGCTTCTTTCGGGACTTGACTACTACCTTAACTCTCTCATTTTCCGCGGAATTAAGCTTTCGCTGATAGTACCCATACTGTACAGCGTTGCGGCGTACGGATTTATCTTTAACGATGATAAGGATAAGTGGGCATCAAATGTAATTGATTTTCTTAACAAGGAAATCAAGGTTTACTGGGTTATTTTGGGTGTCGGTGCAGCAGGCGTGGCACTTATTTACCTTATCAGAAGCGGTAATGTTACCAAAATTTCAGCTATTGAAACACTGATGCGTAACAGCATTGCTGACGTGATGGCTGCACGCCCGAGAACAAAGGAATTTCTTATCGGATGGCCCTCTCTTGTTCTTTTGGTATATTATGTGAAGAATACCGATATAAAGCTTATCAGATGGGGATTTGCGGTAGCAAGCTCAATTCTCTTTGCCTCTGCCATTAATAGCTTCTGCCACGTATTTACGGCAGCAGGAACTATCTACTCAAGACTTCTTAACGGACTTTTTGTAGGTGCTTTTGTAGCGATAGCGGCAGTAATACTGAATGTGTTAGTAATCAAATTTGTAAAATGGGCAATCAAAAAATATAACTTGAACGCCGGACGGTGATAAAATGACAAATTACCTTACGACACAAAAGGCGTTTCGGACTCTTATCTCATCTGCCCGAAATAACAAAGTAGGGCAGGCATACATTTTCGAGGGGATGAAAGGTGTCGGCAAATTCACCTGTGCAAGGATTTTTGCAAATGCAATCCATTGTACTGGCGATACAAAACCCTGCGGAGTGTGTCCCGACTGCAAAAAGCACGCGGCAAACACACATAGTGACCTTTTCATTATCGGCGGAGAGGGAAGTATAACAGTTGACGACATTCGTTCTATGAATGAAGAGCTGTATATAAAGCCTGCTCTTTCGGAAAGAAAAATCTTTATAATCCGCGGTGCTGACAATATGAACGATGCAGCACAAAACGCTCTTTTAAAATCCTTTGAGGAGCCTCCTCAGTACGCGGTTATAATTCTTCTTTCAGAGAATGTAAAGAATCTTCTCCCCACCATCAGGTCAAGGGGAAGCAGGGTAGAGTTTGAGCCTTTTGCTGAAAAAGAAATATATGATTTCATCCTTCGGCAGTATCCGCTGAAAAAGGATATAGTAGCTTTTGCCACCCTTTACAGCGGAGGAATTATCGGAAGAGCAATAGATATCTGCGAGGATGAAGAATTTTTTAACATAAGAAAAACAATGTTTGAAAGAATAGGCAAAATGACAGGTGACAGAATCTCCGTTTTGGAGGTTAGTGATTCTTTCGGAGTAAAGAGCAAGACAAAGTTTGTCGGCTGCGACTTGTATTTTGACCTCTTCACAAGCTTTATGCGCGACGTTATGGCACAAAAGTCGGGCGGCCGCATAATAAACAGCGATATGATGCCGTATATTGAAGCTTTTTCTTCAAAGGTTACGCTTGCATCGGTGCTGAGCATTATAGAAAGAACGGCAAAAACCCGTTCACAGCTTAATAAATCAATGAATTACGAGCTGTGGATAATGAATATGCTTATAAATTGTTGGGAGGATATCCATGGTAAAGGTAGTAGGAGTTAAATTTAAAGATACGGGTAAGGCGTACTTTTTCGCCCCCGGAGAACATAATCCCGAGGTAGGCGAAGAGGTTATCGTAGAAACCTCAAGAGGGCTTGAATTCGGAAAGGTTTCTATGTCGGTCAGGGAAATTGAGGAGGAGGAAATTGTTTCTCCCCTCAAGGAAATAGTACGTATAGCTACTGACAATGACAAAGCTCAGGTTCAGAAAAACAAGAAAAAAGAGCAGGAAGCCTTTGGGATTTGTGAGGAAAAAATAGCAGCCCACAACCTTGATATGAAGCTTGTGGATGTTGAATATACCTTTGACGGTAATAAGATTCTTTTCTATTTCACAGCAGAGGGAAGAGTTGACTTCCGTGAACTTGTAAAGGACCTTGCATCAGTATTCAGAACAAGAATTGAGCTTCGTCAGATAGGTATCCGTGACGAGGCAAAGATGCTCGGCGGTATCGGTATCTGCGGAAGAAGTCTTTGCTGCAGTACTTATCTTGACGGCTTTCATCCCGTATCAATCAAAATGGCAAAGGAGCAGGGACTTTCCCTTAACCCCACCAAAATTTCGGGTAATTGCGGAAGGCTTATGTGCTGCCTTAAATATGAGCAGAACTGCTATGACGAGTTTTCAAAAATTGCTCCCTCGGTAGGTGCTGTTGTGTCTACGCCTGAAGGAAAGGGCATCGTGCAGAGCACAACTATTTTAAAGGGTATTGCAAAAGTAAAGCTTGAGGGTGACGGGGAAGCACAGGTGCAGGAATTCAGCTTCCACGACCTTAAAATTTTAAAGAATAATAAACAGCACGAAAATAATGATGCGGATTTGAAGGAGCTTAAAAAACTGGAGGATAACTGATGAAAATAGTTCTTCTTGATACAGCAACAATGGGAAGCGATATGGAGTTTTCCTGTATAGAAAGGCTTGGAGAGTGTGTAAAATACGAAAATACTCTCAGCGGAGAAGTTGCCGAAAGAATAAAGGATGCCGATGTTGTTGTTATCAACAAGGTACAGCTTGGCAGGGAAGTTCTTAAGGAAGCAAGAGAACTCAAGCTTATCTGTGTTTTTGCAATAGGCTATAACAACGTGGATATAGAATATTGCAGAGAAAACAATATCCGTGTCAGAAACGTTCCCGGTTATTGTGTAGAGAGCGTATGTCAGCATACCTTTGCCCTGCTTTTTATGCTGATGGAAAATATGCGATACTATGACGATTTTGTAAAAGACGGGAGTTACAGTAAAAGCGGTGTTGCAAACCACCTTGGAAAACCATTTTTTGAAATAGCAGGCAAGAAGTGGGGCATTATCGGTATGGGTGCAATAGGCCGTGCGGTAGCTGACTGTGCAGCCGCTTTCGGTGCAGAGGTGTGCTATTCAAGTATCAGCGGTGCAGTCCGTAAGGAAAAGTACGAAAATGTTGACTTGACCACGCTTCTTACAGAGTGTGACATTATTTCTGTACACGCCCCTCTTAATGAAAAAACGATGCATCTTATAGGCGAAAAAGAGCTTAGAATGATGAAGAATTCTGCATACATAGTCAATGTCGGCAGAGGTGCCGTTATAGACGAAAAAGCCCTTGCGGAAGCAATTGATGAGGATATTATAGGCGGTGCGGCACTTGATGTCTTTACAACTGAGCCACCTGAGGTTGATTCTCCCATAATGAATGTTAAAAATAAGGAAAGAATTGTTTATACCCCACATACTGCTTGGTCGTCGGTGGAAGCAAGGAAAAGATGTATCTCTATGACAGCAGACAATATCGATGCTTTTATAAAAGGCGAATCACGAAATGACGTTTGGAGCTAATTATGGAAAATTTAAGGCTTTCTTTTGAGATTATAGCACCTCTTTTGATATTGATGCTTTTAGGTGGCTTTCTGCGTAAAATACAAGTGTTTGATGATAATACTGTGAAGAAGATGAATGCATCCATTTTCAAGGTGTTTCTTCCTGCACTCATATTTTATAATCTGTACAACTCTTCCGTAGCTGACATAAAAGATATTGGTACGGCACTTTATGCCGCAGGCGTAATACTTTGTGCATTTT
>JAZUPX010000056.1:0-6556 GCA_045605405.1 Clostridia bacterium | reverse complement strand
GGCAAACCCGGCGCAACCCGTGAAGAGGTTGAGGAAGCTGCAAAGGCTGCAGGCGCACACGAATTCATTATGGGACTTAAAGACGGATACGACACCTATGTGGGTGAAAGAGGTGTAAAGCTCTCCGGCGGACAAAAACAGAGAATTTCTATTGCCAGAGTATTCCTCAAAAATCCACCGATTCTGATTCTTGACGAGGCAACCTCGGCACTTGACAATGAGAGTGAAATGATTGTACAGAAATCACTTGAAAAGCTTTCACAAAACAGAACTACATTTACGGTTGCTCATAGGCTTACCACAATAAAAAATGCCTCACGCATTCTCTTCCTTACTCCTGATGGCATTACTGAGGAGGGTACTCATTACGAGCTTATCGCAAAGGGCGGAGATTACGCAAAGCTGTATTCACTTTATACAAGCCAATAAAAATAATCCCCGGAATACGTTGTATTCCGGGGATTATTTTTATTGGTAATCATATGGAAGCACGAGTGCCGCAATAATGTATGCTAAAAGTCCTGTGCCTGCACAAAAAATCAGCAGAGCCCATATCAACCGCACAAAGGTAGGGTCTATACCTAAAAATTGTGCCAGTCCTCCGCAAACTCCAAAAATTTTCTTGTCTGTTGATGATTTACAAAGTCTTTTGTTCATATTAATTATCTCCTTTACCATATTGTAATTCTTTCTTCTGATGGGACATACATTCCGTCGCCTTTTTGTATATCAAATGCTTCATAAAATTCAGGGAAATTAACCAAAACTCTGTTAACCCTTATTTTACCGCTGCTATGCACATCCACCATGGAAAGATATTCTGCATATTCCCTTGAAAATGTTCCTGCCCACGTTTTCGCAACTGAAGTATAGAGTTTCTTGTAATCGGTTTGTCCTTTTTCCCCTGCAAGCTGAGTTATACAACTAACCCCTCCTATATCTGCAATATTTTCATTACGGGTAAGCTTACCATTGGTTTGCACTGCAGGAATAGGTTCTTCCCCCTGATAAAAATCCTCAACTTCCCTGCATATAAACTCGAACATCTCATAATCGTTCGCAGTCCACCAGTTATTTATATTTCCATTCTCATCAAATTGTGCTCCGTTGGTATCAAATGCGTGTGTTATTTCGTGAGCAATCACATAACCGATACCGCCCAAATTTTCCTCGTAAGATGCATCCTTATCATAAAGAGGTGCCTGCAGTATTGCCGCTGGAAGCACAATCTCATTGCTTGACGGATTATACCCTGCGTTCACGGTATACGGTGTCATTCCCCATGAATCACGATCTACTTTACTCTGCTGTATCCCTTTAAGCTGATTTCGGCTTTCTTTTGAAATGGCTGTCATATTTGAAAAATATGTTCCGCCCTTTTCTCTGGGGACAATATCGACATTATCAATGAAGCTGTCCATTGAATCGGGATACCCTATTTTAACATTCATTTTATCCAGTTTGAGCTTTGCCTTTTCCTTTGTTGCATCACTCATCCATACAAGATTGTCAATTCTCTTTTTGAATATTCCAATGATGTCATAGGTCATTTGCTCAACATCTTTTTTCGATTCTTCGTCAAAAAATTTTTTAACATAGCTTTTGCTGATATATTCGGGCATTACGTTTTTTATAACATTAACTGCATCCTGATATACATCGTGAAATCCCTCTGCTCCCAAAACAACACTTTCAAACTTATATGCAGCTATCTTGAAATCACCGCTGAGCATACCTCCGCATGAGTAAAGTACAGAAAGCTTCATTGTAGTCTTAAGAGCATTAAAGTTTGACTGATTATATATTTCAGCAAATTTTTCTGCCATACCGATATCTGTGATATAAACTTTATCTGCCTTGGAAAGACCTGAATATGAAAGTACCTTCTCCATATTGAAATCAGGGTACATTGCACAAACTTTTCCATAAGTTGAAAGCGTATACATTTTGTTTATATTGTTTTGACCCTCAGTATCAAGCATTTCGGAAGCAAGAAGCTTTTCCAGTTCAAAATACTCGAGTGCATTTTTCATTGCCGCATTGCTGTCTTCTCCACCGATTTCGAGGAGGGTTGCAAGATATTCTAAATACACCTCCTGCTTTTTACCTTCTTCAAAATAAAATTCCTTGTTCATCAGCGGTGTCATTGTTCCGAAGTTGAGTACATATTTTGAGCTGTCATTCATATCTACGCCCAGGGAAAAGCCCATAAAAGAGCTTACGCAAAGCTCTTCTGAAATGACATATTCAAGGTTTGTCAATTCAGATATATTCTTGGCATCATCAATCATATCAAGATACTTTTTTATCGGCTCTACACCCTGCGAGTTTCTTGTTTCACTGTCAACAATACATTTAAAAAGGTCAGTAACCTTTTGCCCGGGAGTGCCGTATTTATGATTACCTATGAGAATATCTTCAATAATAAAATCAACCTGACTTGTTGCCTCAATCTGCAAATTCTCCAATGTTCCTGCAGTAAGGTTTCCGGGTATTATTTCAAGCTCATCAAGTGTCGTTTTATTTATTGATGCATAAAAATCATCCTTGGGATTTGTTCCGTATAAAGCATATGCACGCTCTATAAAAAGTTCCATTTGTTTCTTTGTTACGCGGTTATCGGGAGAAAATTTGCCCTGACCCGTTCCTGCAACAATTCCGCAGTCAAAAACCTGCTTTAGTTCAGTCTGTGCCCAGGCAGGAATGTCTGTGAAATCTTCTTTAGTAAGCGCCACACGCTTATTATGTCCAGTAGGCTGAGGAAGTTCTTCAAATGCACGGCTGAGCATTACAAGAGCCTCCGCACGGGTGACATACCTTTCTTCGTGTAAAAGTCCGTCCTCATATCCTTTTATAATATCACTTTTCACCACATCGGAGTTATAGAAATCAGCGGCTTCCAGAAGCATTGCGGCAACCTCTCCGCGGTTTGCAAATTCATCTGCCGTATAACCGGGAGCATATGAAAAAATTATAAAAATAAGCATTAAAAATGCAAAGATTCTTTTAGTTTTCAACTCTTGATTCTCCTTTCGGGACACTACATTAAGTATAGCATTTCGCAAAACAAAAATCAATATGTCCCTCCGACATATTTAAAATTAAGAAAATTTGGAATAATTAAAAAAAAGTGTTGCAATTTACAATTTCTTATGCTAAAGTAATATAGGTATTAAACGCAGATTTACGGAGGTGTATAAAATGAAACTGGCAGTTACTATAGCTTATATCGTGATAGCACTTTTGCTTACAGTTATTGTTTTGTTCCAGAAAGGTAAGGACCCCAGAGCGGCAGGCTCCGTATTTGGCGGTTCCGGTGAAACTTTCTTCTCAAAGAATAAGTCCAATACACGCGAAGGCTTACTTGAAAAGCTTACAGCCATTTTTGCAGTACTTTTCATTATTCTTTCAGTTGTACTTTCTCTTGGAATAATAAAATAAGACTATTGGCAAACTAAAGGTGCTTCTTATAAAGCACCTTTTATTTTTTTGTTGGAGATGAAATTTATGCACAAGGAAAAAGTTGCATTATTTATAAACAGCAGTGAATACACCCCCATGACAAAAGAGAATATTGCAATACTTATGTGTGTACCTGCAAGTGATATGGATGAGTTTAACACAGTTATTGATGAGCTTATTTCCGAGGGTATAATTATAGTTGGAAAAAAAGGAAGATGCTTCAGTGCAAGGTCTATGGGACTTGTTGAGGGTGTTTTCCGCAGCAGTTCAAAGGGTTTCGGTTTTGTTTCCGATGAAAAGGGTGACATCCATATTTCCGAGGAAAACTTAGGTGGTGCACTTAACGGAGACAGAGTTTTAGTTAAAATACAAAAATCCGCAAAAGGTCAAAAAAGCCGTGAGGGGGCAATCCTCAGAGTTCTTTCCCGTGCAAACAAAAAAATCGTCGGTATCTATACTCAGGAACGGGGTTATGGCATATTAACTCCAGACAACGACAAGTTGCCCGACGAGATTTTCGTTATGCAACGCGACAGCAAGGGTGCACTTAACGGTCAAAAGGTTGTTGCAGAAATTACAGAATACGACTCCCCCACTACATCCCTTTCCTGCAAGATTACAGAGGTTTTAGGTTTCCCGTATGATTTTGGAGTGGATGTTCTGTCCGTAATAAAAAGCTACGATTTCAGCACGGAGTTCCCCAAGAAAGTACTTGAAGAAGCTGATAAAGTTGCAGTAATAAGTGATAAAGATTTTGAGGGAAGACTTGATTTAACAGATAAAACCATAATCACCATCGATGGCGAGGATACAAAGGATATTGACGATGCCGTTTCCGTAGAAAAAACAGAAAACGGATATAGGCTTGGGGTACACATTGCTGATGTAAGTAATTACGTAAAACCAGGTTCTGCACTTGACAAAGAGGCATTTGCACGCGGAACAAGTGTGTATCTTGCGGACAGAGTTCTGCCGATGCTCCCCACTAAGCTTTCAAACGATATCTGTTCTCTTAATGAGGGTGTTATACGCCTCACAATGTCGGTGTTTATTGATTTTGATTTTAGCGGTAATGTATTAAAAACCACTTTTCACAAGTCATATATCAAAAGCACAAATCGTATGACCTACACCAATATTAAACTGTTGATTGGAGAGAAACCAGAGGATTTATGCAATGAATACACCCATCTTCTGCCGATGCTTGGGGATATGTATGAGCTTTATCTTGTTCTTGCAAAAAAAACGGTAGAAAGGGGCAGTATTGATTTCAATATTCCCGAAGCAAAAGCCGTTTTTGACAAAAACGGAAAAACTGTTGATATTGTGTTAAGAGAAACTACCTTTGCCAACAAAATAATTGAGGAATTTATGATTGCGGCAAACAGTGCAGTTGCAAAATATTTGTGGGAAGATAAGAAAATTCCTGCTATTTACAGAGTTCATGACGAACCAAACAAAGAAAGACTTGAAAACACGCTGAATTTCATATATAATATGGGTTATGGAAAATCGGCAAATATTTCCGGAATTATGGAGAATATAAAAAACACTCCCTATGAAGCCACCATTTCCACTATGCTTCTCCGCAGTATGGCAAAGGCAAAATACAGCCATCAAAATGACGGGCATTACGGATTGGGGCTTTCTGATTACTGTCATTTTACCTCCCCTATCCGCCGTTATCCCGACCTTGTAGTGCATCGTGCATTAAAGTCGGCAATTGAAAATGACGGCAAAATGAAAAAGGCACTTTCATCATTTGTTCCCGATGCGGCAGTAAATTGCAGCGAACGGGAGATTGCCGCAACAATGTGCGAGAGGGATACCCTTGACATTAAAAAAGCTGAGTATATGGAGTCCTTTGTTGGGCAGGAGTTTGACGGAGTTATATCTTCGGTGACAGGATTTGGATTTTTTGTAATGCTTCCAAACACGGTAGAGGGGCTTGTAAGGGCTGAAACACTGAAAGACGACTATTACGCATTTGATGAAAAGACGCTCTCCCTTATTGGTGAAAGAAGCGGTTACACATTTACAATTGGTGACAAGGTTAAGGTTAAACTTGCAGCAGCAAGCAAAATCTCACGCAGAATAGATTTTATACTTTTGGAAGGAGGTAAACCCGGTGGCAGAAAAAGAACACAGAAAGATGCTCGCCCAAAACAGAAGCGCTCATCACGAGTTCTTCATAGAAGAAAAGTACGAGGCAGGCATTGAGCTTTTCGGAACAGAGGTTAAGTCCGTGCGTATGGGCAGGGTTAATCTTAAAGAAAGCTATTGCGAAATAGATGATAAAGGGGAAATGTATATATTGGGTATGCATATATCCCCATACGAAAAGGGAAATATATTCAACCGTGACCCGTTAAGACCGAAGAAACTTTTGATGCACAGACGGGAAATTATGAAGCTCCTCGGCATTGTAAAGCAAAAGGGACTCACTCTTATCCCCCTTGAAATGTATCTTAAAGGTCAACGTGTAAAAGTCACCATTGCCGTAGCAAAGGGTAAAAAGCTTTACGATAAGCGTGACGATGCCGCAAAGAGAGATGCAGGCAGAATGATTGAAAGAACATTAAAGGAAAGAAATTCCTATTGACTTTTGCATAATTTAATATATACTAATAATTGTCGCTTTTTCAAGCGGCATAAATATGGGGCCGTACCGGTTTCGACGGGGATGTTGAAGCATGGGAAGCGAGCCGCAGTGGGAACTGCGTTAAAATCCCGAATTTTAAATTTAAACGCTAACAATAAAGTAGCATACGCTGCCTAATTAGGCGGCCGTCCTTACCGGGAGGACCACGGCTCGGATAAGGGCGTCACACAGTGGTGAACGTGACACGGTTAAGCTTTGCGCCGTGCATGACGAATGAAGCTACCGAAACCGCTTGGGCTGTCACTTGTCTTGCGGCGGAGGGAATTTTTAATAAGTGACTGCGCTCGGAGATGCCTGTGTGAATATGTTTTCGGACAGGGGTTCAACTCCCCTCGGCTCCACCATCGAAAAACACGTACATGATGTTAATTTCATGTACGTGTTTTCTTATATAACAAGCTATGTCTGCCCTAACCTGCCCACTTGCCCAAA
>JAZUPX010000055.1:0-4233 GCA_045605405.1 Clostridia bacterium | reverse complement strand
AAAATACAGAAAGGGATTTATTATGCATAAGAAACATATAAGCTTAATATTTCTTATTGTGGTGCTTTTTCTCACCTCCTGCTCTGTTAGTTTTCAAAATCAAGCTTCAAAATTTGATGACAGCGAGGATGTTTCAGTAACAGCATCTGATGACACGGTACAGTTTCATTTTATAGATGTAGGGCAAGGTGACTGTATTTTTATTCAAAACGGAGATAAGACTATTCTTATCGATGCGGGCACATACGAAAGTGGACATAAGATTTATAAATATCTTACTGACAGAGGGATAAAAAAGCTTGATTACTTTATAATCTCCCACTCACATGATGACCATGTTGGCGGTGCGGCAAATATAGCAAGAGGACTGAATATTGGCACGTTATTTTTGAATAGTGGGCTTGATTCTACATCCTATTCCTATGAAAAATTTATTGATGTACTGATTGAAAAAGACATTACCCCAACTAATCCCGATTTAGATGCTACCTATAAAATTGGTGGGATGAAGCTTAAATTTCTCTCCCCTCACAAAAATTTTGGTGATGAAAATGAAAATTCCTTTGTAACTTTAATTGAATTTGGTGAAGTAAAAGCACTGTTTACAGGTGATATTGAGAAAACAGCAGAAACAGATATTCTTTCGAGGAATACTGACATAAGTGCTGATATACTCAAGGTCGGGCATCACGGAAGCCGTACTTCTTCAAGTCAGCATTTCCTCAACGCCGTTTTCCCGAGCGTTGCCGTTATACAATGTGAGAAAGGTAATAAATACGGCCATCCGCACGCTGAAGCTTTGGAAAGGCTTGAAAGAGTAGGATGCAATATTTTAAGAACTGATGAGGAGGGAACCATAGTCCTCTCTACCGACGGAAAAACTATCCGTCGCTCCACCGGGGAAGAATATGATTCAACAGAAGAAAAACCACAGCCTGATTTTACTTATATAGGCAACAGGAAGTCAAAAATTTATCATACAGATATTTGCCCCAATCTCCCTGGGGAAAAGAACAGAATTACCTTCAATTCTAAAGAAGAAGCGGAAAATTCAGGATATAAAAAGTGCGGTAACTGCAACCCGTAATAGTATATTGAAAGGATAGGTAAATAAAATGAAAGTAATACTTTTTAACGGAAGTCCCAAGAAAAACGGCTGTACATACACAGCTCTTGCGGAGGTAGCCAAGGAGCTTAATAACGCAGGAATCGAAACAGAAATTTTCCATGCAGGAACAGCTACAAAGGGTTGTCTTGGTTGTGGATATTGCAAGAAAAACGGCAAATGCATAACAGACGACTGTGTAAACGAGGCAGTAAAGCTTGTAAAGGAAGCCGACGGTTTTGTTTTCGGCTCTCCAGTGCATTATGCCGCTGCATCAGGTATGATGACATCATTCCTCGACAGACTCTTTATGACAGCATCCAACGATATGAAGCACAAGCCCTGTGCTGTTACTACAAGCTGTCGCAGAGGTGGTTCAACAGCAACACTTGAACAGCTCATAAAATACCCCGAAATCAATCAGATGCCTATTGTTACTTCTCAGTACTGGAATATGGTACACGGAAACACTCCAGAGGAAGTTATTCAGGATGAAGAGGGTATGCAGACAATGCGTATTATAGGAAAAAATATGGCTTGGCTTCTAAAATGTATTGAGGCAGGAAAGGCTGCAGGAATAAACAAACCTGAGCTTGAACCGAAACTCAGAACAAGTTATATTAGATAAGAGGGATAACATTGAGTAATTCAAAATTTGATGCTTTTAAAAAATATGTAAATGAAAAAGAAATATCCGTTGTAGGTATCGGTATAAGCAACATACCGCTTATTAAGTTCCTTTGCGAAAACGGAGCAAAGGTAACTGCCTGCGACAAGAAAACCGAGGCTGAACTCGGTGAAACTGCTGCTGAACTTACTTCCCTTGGTGTTAAGCTTAATTGCGGTGAAAATTATCTTGACAATTTATGCGGAGAAATTATATTCAAGACCCCAGGTATGCGTTTTGATCTGCCTCAGCTTGAAAATGCACGTAAAAACGGAAGTATTATTACAAGCGAAATGGAGGTTTTCTTTGAGGTTTGCCCTGCAAAAATCATTGCCGTAACGGGAAGTGACGGCAAAACGACAACAACAACCCTTATATACGAGATTTTAACTGCAAGCGGTCATAAATGTCACCTCGGCGGTAACATAGGCACTCCTCTGCTTTGCACAACCGACAGCATTAAAAAAGATGATATTGTTGTTGTTGAGCTTTCAAGTTTTCAGCTTCATACAATGAAAAAGAGCGCTGATGTAGCCGTTATTACAAATATTACTCCGAATCATCTTGATGTTCATAAATCATATGAAGAATACATTGATGCTAAAAGAAACATTTATATTCACGGTGACGAAAACAACATTCTTGTAATAAACAAAACAAACGGCAAATCCTACGAATGTAAAGACAGTGCAAAGGGAAAAATAAGAATCTTCGGTCTTGATGATTCCTGTGATGTTTATTGCGACGAAAATTCTATTTATGCATTCGGCAAAAAGCTTCTTAATAAAAAGGATATAAAAATCCCAGGTGAGCATAATGTTCAGAACTATATGACAGCAATTGCCGCAACATATCCTCTGTATAAAGAAGATGCAGTAAGAAATGTTGCACTCAGTTTCGGAGGTGTTGCACACCGTATAGAATTTGTGAGGGAGCTTGACGGAGTGCGTTATTACAACAGTTCAATCGATTCAAGCCCCAACAGAACAATTAACACTCTGAAGGTGTTTGACAAGGTAATACTCATTACAGGCGGTAAGGACAAGGGAATTCCTTATGACGAACTGGGAGAATCCCTTGCAACAAAAACTAAACATATTGTCCTTATCGGGAAAACCGGTCCCATCATTAAGGCTTCACTTGATAAATATGTTGAAAAAACAGGCATTGGCAAGGATATTACCACAGAATTCTGCACAACATATGAAGAGGCTGTAAACTGTGCAAAATCAGTCGCAAAGCGTGGTGATATTGTTCTTCTTTCCAATGCAAGTACAAGTTTCGATATGTTCAGAAACTTCGAAGAAAGAGGAAACTTATTCAAGGAAATAGTAAATAATTTAAAGGGTTGATTAGATGACAACATCTGAATATCTTGAAATACTTGATAAAGAATATGGTGTAAGCGGAAACGAAAAAGATATACGTAATCTGGTAAAAGTTCTGTTCGAAAAATACTGCAATGAGGTTTTCACAGATACTCTTGGAAATGTTATAGGTATAAAAAAAGGCACCGACTCCTCTGTTCCCTCGCTTATGATTGAAGCTCATATGGATGAACTCGGTCTTATGGTAAGCGATATCACCGAGGAAGGCAGTCTTAAGTTTGTTTCTGTAGGCGGTTTTGACCCGAAAGTTCTTCCCGGAACAGAGGTAACAATTCACGGAAAGGAAAAACTTTTCGGCGTAATAGGTGCAATGCCTCCTCATCTTATATCCGGAGAAAGGAAAGCACCTAAAGTTGCCGATTTATGCGTTGATACAGGAGTTTCAAAAGAAGTTATTTCTTCAATTGTGAGCATTGGAGATATTATCACTTTCAACACATACTATACAAAGCTTGACGGAAGTATGGTTGCCGCCCGTTGTATAGATGACCGTGGTGGTCTTGCGGTTATACTGAAAGTACTTGAGATGCTTAATTCATTCACCTTAAAAAATGATATAATTGCCGTTGCAACCGTTCAGGAAGAGGTTGGACTGAGAGGGGCAAAAACGGCTGCCGCACATATTCAGCCCGGTTGTGCCATTGCCATTGATGTATGTCACGGTACAAGTCCCGGAGTTTCCGAGGATGCCTTCCCTTGTGGTAAGGGTCCCGTTATTTCAATCGGTCCCAATCTTCATACGAAAATGACACGAAAGCTTATAGAAATTGCTAACCGCGATAATATTGATACACAGCTTGAAGTTTGCAGCGGTGACACCGGAACAGATGCCTGGGAAATTCAGGTTTCGGGAAAAGGCGTTCCCTCTTCTCTGATTTCAATTCCTGTAAGGTATATGCACGCAAACTACGAGATAGCAGATACAGATGATATGGAAAATACAGCAAAGCTTATTTGTTCATTTGCATCCTCTTTGAAAGAAGGTGACTGTCTGTGCTGGTAAAGGAATTGGTTTCTCTCGGTGCACCCTCAGGTTTTGTGGATGCGGTAAGAGATTTTATCAAAGAAAAAGC
>JAZUPX010000054.1:0-12249 GCA_045605405.1 Clostridia bacterium | reverse complement strand
GTGCGAAGTCTGTCATACATCCTATACCGAGGAAGATAAGGGGCGGATAAATACCAAGTTTAACACCTAAGTACAGAATATCCAGAAGTCCGCCTTCTTTTAAAACCTTTCCATAGTCAATAGAATTACCGAGGAAGAGTTCGGGGTGCATTACACCGCCCAAGGGAAGGTTTGCAAGAAGCATACCAAAAGCGATAGGCAAAAGAAGAAGCGGCTCAAACTTTTTAACGATTGCAAGGTACAGAAGTACACAAGCGATTACAAGCATAAGAGCTGTCTTCCACCATACTGTATCAACAGCAGAAAACATATTGGCAATACCTGTGCTTGAAAAGAAATCAGAAAAGCCTACTATTAGTTTATTTAACATTTGTTATTCACTCCATTTCTCAATTTTATACTTCAATTAAGAAAGAGAGATAAGAACATCACCTGTGTTTACAGTTGAGCCCTTGGAAGCAACAACTGTTACTGTACCTGCACAGGGAGCATAAATCTCGTTTTCCATCTTCATAGCTTCAAGGATTACCAAAACGTCGCCTTCGTTTACAGACTGACCGTTGGAAACCTTGATATCAAGCACATTACCGGGCATGGGAGCAGTAACCTTTGTGCCGCCTGCAGGAACTTGGGGAGCTGCCTTGGGAGCTTCTGCAGGAGCCTGTGCGGGTGCAGCCTGTACGGGTGCAGCCTGAACTACGGGAGCAGCAGATGTGCCTGCACCAACCTCTTCAACCTCTACTTCATATGAATTACCGTTTACATTAACAATAAATTTTCTCATCATAAATTCCTCCATTAAAATCTGTTATCAAGAACTTCGCGGCGACCTGCTTTATTCCATTCTTTGCCGCCTACTCTTTTGTAGGAACGGATGCGGAAACCCGTTGCACTCTCGCCAAGCATTGAATAAATTGCCGCTGTAATTACAGCAACTATTTCACTGTCATCTTCTTTTTTCACAGCAGCTACTGCTGCAGGTGCAGGAGCTGCTTCAGCTTTTTTTGACGCATTTACTTCCTTTCCTGCGTCAGTGTTGCCGCTAAAAAGAGCCATTGCCTTTATAACGAGCATTATTATAACAAGAATCATAAAGACTACAAGGATACCCATTACGGTGTATGCAAGGCCTTCCATGATTAAATCAGTTCTGTTTAACATAAAGTTACCTCCTTACATAGGCATATTGTCATGCTTACGGGCAATTGCGCCTGCGCGCTTACTCTTAAGCATTTCAAATGCTGCTACTATTCTTGCTCTTGATTCAGAAGGCACGATAATATCGTCAATACAGCCAAGCTTTGCCGCATTGTAGATAGATGCTTCTGTTTCTATATATTCCTGCTCGAGAGCTTCACGGCTTTCACCAGCCTGAAGTCTTTCGCTGTAAAGCACACCTACACCTGCTGCAGGAGGAAGGGGTGCCATCTCGGCTGTGGGGAATGCGAAGATAAGGTCTGCTCCACCCTGCTTTGAATTCATAAGGGTGTATGCTGTACCGTAAGCTTTCTTCACAATAAGGTTAACCTTGGGAACAGTTGCTTCAACGAAAGCGTACATAAGCTCTGCACTCTTTCTTGCAAGTCCCCATGTTTCTTCACTTGCACTTGCTGTGAAGCCCTCAACATCTGTTATAGTGAGGATAGGTGTATTGTAGCAGTCACAGAAACGGACAAATCTTTCCATCTTCTGTGCGGCACGGCTGGAGATTTCATCACCGCTTGTAGCAACAACACCTACTACGCTGCCGTTTATACGAACAAAGCCGATTGAAGCCTCTTCTGCAAAATCTGCCTGAACTTCAAAGTATGCCTTGTCATCTGCAATTTCAGCAATGACAACTCTCACATCACTTACTGAATCCATATTGTCAAGGATTGAACACGGACGGTTAAGGTCATCTGCTGTTTCATATTCAAATGCATCGGAGAGGTTATTTGAGGGAATGTATGAAAGAAGAAGCTTTGCAATTTCGATACATTCACTGTCGTCATTTCCAATAAAGTGAGCGTTACCGTTCTTATTAACACTTCCCTTTGCATCAACTGAAGGAGCACTGCCCTCTGTTGCTTCAATAATATCGGGACCTGTTACAAACATCTTACCGTTTTTAGCGTTCATAATAACGAAATCGCTCATTGCTGCAGCGATTGCACTGCCGCCTGCACAGTTACCGAATACAATGCTGATATGAGGAACTACACCGCTGATGTTTGCAAAGGAGGAAAGAACTCTGCCCATTGCACGCTGTACTCTGGGGCCGTCGGAAAGTCTTACCCCGTTGGAGTCAAGCATACCGATAACAGGTGCACCCATCTTTGCAGCCATATCAACAATTTTGTTGATTTTGTTGGCATACATTTCGCCCATTGCGCCGCCGAGAACTGTCACATCCTGAGAGTAAACATACGCGAGTCTGCCGTCGATGGTGCCGTAACCGGTAACAACACCGTCTGCCGCAGTTTCACCGTCGCGGGCTGAAATAAATGCACCGATTTCAACGAAGCTTCCGGCATCTAAAAGTGCATCGATTCTCTCTCTTGCTGTCATTGAGCCATTCTGTCTCTGTTTATCCTGTTTTTCCTTGCCGCCGCCTAATGCAATTTCAGCCTTTTTGGCAAGAAGTTCGGATACTTTTTCGATTGAATTCATATTCGTACCTCCTACTAATTTTTCAATCTCCAAAAATTTTCCCATTGTAACATATTATACCTCAAAAAAATCAGTATTTCAATATCTAATTAACAAATTTTATAAAAAAGTTGCATAAAAAAACACCGATAAATTTATCGGTGTTTTTTATGCTTATACAAGCGTATATTCAAGCATTTCACAGTGAATCCTGCTCCCCACATCTGCCCCAATCGGCAAAAGTGCAAGAGCTATAAAAATCTCATTACCGTTTTCAATATCCTTAAGATATGCATACTCACCATCTATGCGGTCAAGAATGTAGTCTTTCGGTTCCATAATATCACTCCTTGACAAACTCATAAGATGGTAAAAGTGTGGAAATTTCTTCCTTTGTCATAATAGAAAGCAGCGAATAATCACCAACATCAAGGTCTGTCGCTCTGTACACATAAAATCTTTCGTTTGTCGGTATGTATTCGGGCTTTGCGTTATTGATATAGTCAATAAGATTATTCTTATCCTCTTTATTGTCCACCTTTATATGCTCTACCGCATTTACAGACACATATTTCTCACCTGCATAAAATTCATCAGTGCTGCTATGCGGAACTATGTATATGTTCTGTGTATCCCTCATGGTGATAGCTTGCTTGTAACCGTTTTCAGAAAGCCAGTTCATTGTCCTTTCAAAATTTTGATTTATCCCACAGCTCATATATTCTATGCGGAGATTCTCATCCTCTGCATCATAGATATAAGGAACTGCTGTTACCTGCTCTCCTTCGGAATTATAAACGAGCAATTCTTTGGGAATATAGTTTACCTGAAGACTTATCCCCCATCCGCCGTTATTTATGCGGTTGTAATTCAGAGAAAGCATATCCTCCCTTACACATTCAATAAGTTCAGCAAGCTTATCTTTTTCAAGCTCTATTTCAACATGGCGGTCACTACCTGAAAGTTCCACCTTGTAAACAGAATCCATAGGTGTGAAAATCCTCTCAGAAGCTTTCTTGAAGTTTTCATTTTTGTACAGAGAATCTTTTATTGCGTGAAGTTCATCATCGGTAATTGCATATACCCTATGCACGTTTTTGCCGTTTTCGAGCGTGTATTCCAGATGAATTCTTGTTTCAAACACACGGTCTGCAAGAACTGTTCTTCTTTCGGATAATTTTTCGTGAATTATCTGTGTTTTTGCTATGACATCGGCATCCTCGACAGACGGCTTTTCTCTGTTATAGTAGTCGTAAACCGCCACAGATTCTATCTTTTCATTTTCGGGGATATAGGTTTCAAACCCGAAAAAGCTTGTAAATGCACAAAATGCGGTCAAAATAGAAAACACTGCTACAAAGACAATATATCCCTTGTAGGATTTCCATACACGAAGGGTTTTCTTAAGAAGCATTTCACTGCCGAAATATATTACCGCACTGACGATAAACACGGCAACAAAAAGTACAAACGGATTTTTGTATACCGAGAAGCTGAAAACAGCAAACGTTATCACGGCACCCATGAATGTAACCAGATATTTGAAAATATGGTTAAGACACTTAAAGCCTGCCACATCCTCCGCTGTTTCCATTCTGCGCTTTAAATAAAGGATGCCGCCGATTATGTAAAGCAATACTGCAACAACTGTGAAAATTATCAAATCTCTTACAAAGCCTGCAAAGACCTCTTCCCTCACATAAGCCCAGTTGGTCATTATTGTGGGAATTCTTGTTATGAAGGAGACATTAAAAACCTTGTCTATAAGCTCTCCCTCACCTGCAAAGCCGTAAAGAAACACATCAGCAAAAACTGAGAATGTAGCCGCAAAAACAAGCCCTATTATATGGAAAATGACATTGAGGCCTACCATTGCAAAGCTGTTTCCCGTAATGGAAGACACGAAGCACACACAGGAGAACATAACAAAAAGGCTCACAAGATTGAGAAGCATCCAGTTAAGGCAGTCACCAACCGTAAAATGCAACGAATACGCCGTAAGCGACATAATTGCAAGAATGATGGTGTTAAGGATAACAGGGGCTGTCATAAGGGTAAGTGCCGCAAGAACAGAGGATATGTAGTTTGCCTTTTTCTTAACCGGAAGACTATGCACAAATATGGAAGTCTTTTTCGAATGAATGAAACGGAATATCATAAGACCGACTACCGTCGGGACAGCAATGCTGAGAAGCATTGGAATTACCATATATTCACCCGACAGAATTCTCGCAGTACGCCATTCGTTTTGCGGGTCTTCATTGAGAAATATCATCATTCCCGTAGAAAGGAACAACAGTATAAAATACAAAATACTTCCCCACGCATAACGGCGCAGAGTCGATTTGTATATACCTTTATTAAACAATGATGTTTTTAAAGTCATAACCCAAACCCCCCAACTCGTAAATAAATACCTCTTCCAATGTAAGACTTATACGCTCGCACAAGTGAGGTGAAAGCTCTTTAAGTTTTTCATAGGTGGAATCCGCCTCTCCGCGCATAATGAGGCTGTACACGGAGCCTGTTTTTGAAATATGAAGAACGTTTTCATTTTCCGAAAGCTTTTCTGCAACATATTCATCAAGCATAAGCTGATATTTGTGAACTGCACCTTTAAGGTCGTCGAGGGGTTTTTCCATAATCATTCTGCCCTCGTGAATGATTCCAACCCAATCGCATATGTCCTCCAGCTCACGAAGGTTATGAGATGAAACAAGTACCGTCATTTCCCTGTCTGTAACATCAGCAATAACGAGGTTTAAAACCTGCTTACGCATTACGGGGTCAAGTCCGTCAAGAGGTTCGTCAAGGATAAGCACCTCGGGCATGGCCGAAAGGCTGAGCCAGAATGCAACCTGCTTTTTCATACCCTTGGAAAGCTTTCTTATCTGCCGTTTTTCATCAATTTTGAAAACCTCTTTTATTGCTTCGTAGCGGTCACTGCTAAACTGGGGATAGATATTTTTATAAAAGTTTGCCATCTGCTTTACTGTATATGTACTGTAATAAAACCAATCGTCCGCAATATTTATTACTGTCTGTTTTATTTTTACATTCTCATAAACAGGCTGACCGTTTATTGCGATTTCTCCACTGAGCGGTTTTAAAACGCCGTTTATGTGATTTATTATTGTGGTCTTTCCTGCTCCGTTAGGTCCTACAAGTCCATAAATAGCACCCTTTGGAACATTAAGCGAAAGATTGTCAAGCACTTTGAAATCGTCAAAATACTTGGTAACATTTTTTACCTTTATCATTACTGTTCCTCCTTTTTGGAATAGATGTCATAAACTATATCTGCAATTTTTTCATTACTCTCCCCTAAAAACATCAGCTCACTTACTGTTTTTCTGAGAGTTTCGTAAAGCTCATCTGTTTTGTGACTTGTCTTAACAACTGAAGCAGTTGAAACAAAATTTCCTTTTCCCTTTATGCTGTATATATAGCCGTCTGTTTCAAGTTGTTTGTAAGCCTTCTGTACCGTATTCGGATTTACTGTAAGACTTATGGAAAGCTCCCTGACTGACGGAAGCTGCTCATTAGGTTTTAAGATGCCGTTTACAATAAGCTCACGAAATCCCATTACTATCTGTTCATATATGCTTTTGCTGTCCCTGTAGTCAAGACTTATCATATTTCTGCCTCCTTTCAACTGTACTATGTGTCTTAATACAGTTAGTATAGCATATATATTTTTCATTGTCAATAGGGTAATAAGAAAAATTCGCTGATGACTGAGTCATCGTTGATTTTATTTACTTAAGTTCTTCAAGAAGTTTCTTGCCCTCTTGTATTATGTATTCGCCTACGCCTGCCTTGAAGTTGGAACTTCTTGCCTCGTAACCACCTTCATCATAGGAATCCTGCATCGGGAAATATCCCTCGTTTCCGTTCGTTAAACAGCAAGGGATTATCATTTCATAACCTTCAGTCTCCTTAATTCCTTTTCCTATTGCATTAAAAGGCTCACCGGGGATGCCCACAATTGCAACGGGACCGATTCTGAATCCTGAGAGCAGCATATCGAATGTATCGGGTGCATTTTCAAGACGAACCATCCTGCCTGCTTCCGCAACAACTGTGGTAAGCATCATACCCTCATAAGGAAGCTCACTATCCTTGCCCGCAAGATGCAGGTCATTGATTCTGTGCGCTTCGGGAAGTTCTTCGGGGGCAGGTTTATTTGAAGGCACACGCATTGTAACAAGCTTACCTTTGAGTGAATCTACATCAACGTAATTTACTTTATCAAACACCTGGAGCACGCCGCCTGTCACAACACGGGCAATATACTGTGCGTGTGCATAGCCTCTTGCAACGTCATCAAAGTCAATAAACATTCCGTTAAGATCGCCACCCTTGGGATGTACGTTAACGTGATTTATATCACCTTGCGCACCGTTGAAGAAAATACACTTTGTTCCGTCAAGAATTTTCTCAACATTTTTTCTGAGAAGTGTCGGCCAGTCACCTGAAATCTTGCATCCGCCTACTACATCGGGATGGTTTGCAAAATTTACAAAAACGATTGTATCGGCACCTTCACGGTCAAAACGTATTACATTTACACTATCGTCAATCTCACCTACAGGGCATACAATATCGGGATTGTTTACACCGGGATTTGTCTTTATAGAGCCGTCTTTCATCACAAAGCGACGGACAAAAGCAACATTTTCCGCCTTTCCCGTGCCGTAGCCCATTTTCGCATCCTTAAGGTCGGAAAGCGCAAACACCGCTACATCACGAAGGCGCTTGCCGAGAAATTCTCTGTACTCCGCAACAAGGGGATCGTCCATTCTCCAATCAACATCCGGACCCGTATGTGTATGGGTGCAAGAAATGATAATGTTGTCGGCAGGAACAGAAGTTGCTTCGCTTATCATTTTTCTGTAAGAGAGGCATATTTCCTGATTGATTCCCTCCAAATCAGCATTGATGAGAAGTTCCGTTGTTTCACCAAGTCTGATTGCAAGGGCATTCGCTTCAAGGTCGTCTAAAATACCATCCGCAAAACGGTCTATAAAATATCCGCATACAAATATACCCATAGGCGGATTTATATTAACACGCGAAAAACCTGCTTTAAGACTCATAATTAAAACCTCCAAAAAATAATGGAATGTAATTTTTTACACCCCATATTCTACCACCTTTATTTTTAAATGTCAATAATTCCAAGTACAATAAAAGTTTTTTGATTTTCTCTTCTAAAATTAAATATGGTTACAGCAAGGTTTAAAGAAATTAGGTATATCAACCTCGCAAATACCATCCTTGTCTGCAAACCCAAGGCGTTTGAGTCCGCCAAACAGTGTTTCATTTTTGCAGAAACCTTTCTTAACACCTTGCAAATCAAGGTAATTGAGGGTTGCCCTGACAAGGAGTTCAAACACATCTTCACGGTCAAATATTGTGAAAATTTCTCCATCTCTGGAGAAAATGCAATGACCGGGACTTTTCTCGTTTTCCTGTGCCCACGCCATCAGAATATCGTCATTTTCTATGTTGGATACTGATTTTATTATTCTTGCATCATCTACTACTGTTACACGAATCATTTATTTTTACCTCTTAATTTATTTATTTCAGCATCTGAAAGTTTTCTCCACTTACCCTCGGGAAGATTACCAAGTGTAAGCGAGCCTACGGATATTCTCTTCAGGCTCATTACATTTGTACCAACAGCATCAAGCATTCTTCTGACCTGACGGTTTTTACCCTCATGAATGGTGATTTTCACCTCAAACCCTTTTTGCGGGCGTCTGATATTCTCCGCCTTAGCAGGAGCAGTTAAGCTTCCGTCAAGGTCAATCCCGCTACGGAGTCTTTCAAGCTGAGCTTCATCAAGGGGCTTATCGACACGGGCAATATAGGTCTTATCTACAATGTGTTTGGGATGAGTAAGGATATTTGCAAACTCACCGTCGTTTGTCATAATAAGAAGACCCGTTGTGTCAAAGTCAAGTCTGCCAACAGGGTAAATACGTGCCTTTATATCCGACACAAGCTGCATAACCGTAGGTCTGCCCAAATCGTCAGAAACCGTCGTAACATAGTTTTTCGGTTTGTTAAGGGCAATGTAGTACTTCTTATTCTCCTGCTGAATCACTCTGCCGTCAATTTCAACTATATCATGGTCAGGGTCAATAACACAGCCCATATAGTCAACAAGTTCACCATTGACATATACTCTGCCGCTTTCTATTATTTTTTCTGCGCTTCGTCTGGAAGCAATACCACATTCGGCAATAAATTTCTGTAATCTCATAACTAACTCCATTAAAAATACTTGAGGACATTTTATCATAAATACTGTACTATTGTCAATTTTTATCTTGGGCAGTTGACTAATTTTAAAAAGAGTTATATAATAATATATTAGAAATATTAGAAATAGGAAGTGTATTTAAATGACAAAAATAGATATCTTCTCCGGCTTTTTAGGAGCAGGAAAAACCACTCTTATAAAAAAGCTAATAAAGGAAGCTTTTAACGGTGAAAAACTTGTTCTTATTGAAAATGAATTCGGTGAAATCGGTATTGACGGCGGTTTTATGCAGGATGCAGGAATTGAGGTTAATGAAATGAATTCCGGTTGTATTTGCTGCAGTCTTGTAGGCGATTTTGAAAAGGCACTTGAGAAAGTGCTTGAAGAGTACCATCCTGACAGAATTCTTATTGAGCCGTCAGGTGTAGGCAAACTGAGTGATGTTATAAAGGCTGTAAAAGGAGTTACTTCCAATGAGGTCGTGCTTAACAGCTATTGTGTGGTTGCCGACGCAAAAAAATGCAAGATGTACATGAAAAATTTCGGTGAATTTTATAATGACCAGATTGAAAACGCCTCCTGCATCATTTTAAGTCATACGGCATCACTTTCCGAGGACAAGCTCCACGTCTCGGTAGAACTTATCCGCGAGCATAACAAGGATGCACAGATTGTTACAACAGATTGGGATGAGCTTGACGGCAAGGCAATCCTTGCAGTAATTGAAAAAGTTGATACATTAAAGGCTGATATGGAGGAGCTTGAACACGAGCACAAGCACCATCATCACCACGATGAGGAGTGTACTTGCGGTTGCCACGACCACGAGCATCATCATCACGAACACGGTGAAGAGTGTACCTGCGGTTGCCACGACCACGAGCATCATCATCACGAACACGGTGAAGAGTGTACCTGCGGTTGTCACGACCATGAGCATCATCATCACGAACACGGTGAGGAATGTACCTGCGGTTGTCACGACCATGAGCATCACCACCATCACCACGCCGATGAAGTATTCTCCAGTTGGGGAAAAGAAACTGTCCGCACCTATACACAGGAGGAAATCAAAAATATTCTCGGTGAGCTTGACAGCGTATCCTATGGAATCATTCTCCGTGCAAAAGGTATTGTTAAGGGTGCAGACGGATGGATTCACTTTGATTATGTTCCCGGTGAGGCTGATGTAAGAATTGGCACCAGCAGTACAATCGGCAGAATTTGTGTAATAGGCTCTAAAATTGATGAAGAAAAAATAGCCGAGCTTTTTAAGGAGAAATTATAATGAAAGAAATTCCAGTATATTTATTCCTGGGTTTTTTAGAATCAGGAAAGACAAAATTCATTCAGGATACACTCTGTGATGAGCGTTTCAATAACGGTGAAAAGACATTGCTTGTTGTCTGTGAGGAAGGTATTGAAGAATACGAGCCTACCCTCTTCTCGGGAAGCAATGTAATGATAAAGGCTATCGAAGATGCAGAGGAATTAACCGCAAAGGCACTTTCCAAAATGACAAAGGAATCTGCCTCGGAAAGAGTAATTATTGAATACAACGGAATGTGGCCTATTGAAAAACTTTTTAATAATCTTCCAAAGGGTTTCAGAATTGTTCAGTGTATGATGTTTGCAGATGCGACCACATTCATAAACTACAACCAGAATATGCGTAATCAGACGGTGGACAAGTTAAAGGTAAGTGAGCTTGTGGTTTTCAACCGAATGAACAAGGACATTGACAAAATGGAGCTTCACAAGATTGTACGTGGTATAAGCCGACGCTCGGACATTGCATACGAATACCCTGACGGAAATGTTGAGTACGACGATATTGAAGACCCGCTTCCCTTTGACATTGAAGCACCTGTCATTAAAATTGAGGACAACGACTATGCTCTGTGGTACAGAGATTTGCTTGAAGAAACAGACAAATACAACGGAAAGACAGTTAAGTTCCGCGGTATCTGTGCATACGATTCAAGAATGCCTGACAACACCTTTGTTGCAGGAAGGCATATTATGACCTGCTGTATAGATGATGTTGAGTACAGTCCGATTGTATGCATATGCAAAAACAAACACAGTATAAAAAGCCGTGACTGGGTTATGGTAACGGGAACTATAAAAATTGAATACTGCAAATTCTATCAGGGCAAGGGGCCTGTTATTCATATTGAAGAAACTGCAATGACATCGGCACCTGCACAGGAGCTTGCAACTTTCTACTGATAACTAAAAATACACCTCGTGAATATAATGTTCGTGAGGTGATTTTTTATGAGTTGTAACATCGAGTGGAACTGTCCCCCGGGAAGCTTCCCGTATACGGTAAGGCCGGGCGACACACTCTATATGCTCGCAAAACGTTTTGAAACAAGTGTGGAAAGGCTTCAAGAAATTAATTCAATTGAAAACGCAAATGTACTTAATATCGGAGATACGCTGTGTATTCCTGAGCCACTCCAATATTTCCCTGCCTGCAAAACAAGTAACTATTATGTTGTACAAAAGGGCGATACCATCTTCACAATTGCTTCCTATTTTGGTGTAAGCACAGCACAGATTATGTACTCCAACATAGGGATAGACGAAAATAACCTCTATGAGGGAATGATACTCTGCATCCCCCTTGCACCGCCTAAGTTATGTGTGAGTATAAATGGAAATATCCTTACACTCCTCTATAACTCGGGCGACAGAGCCGAGTTCCCCTGCCGTAATGCACTCAAGGATTTTTCCTCTCAGGTTGTGCAAAAGCAGATTGACACATCATTTGGGGGCAGAAAAAGGCTAAACCTACTTGTTCCCGATACGGCAATTTCAAGTTTGTCTGCACAAAGGAGCGACAGAGATATAATTCTTTCGGACAATGATATGGATAAGGTGTTTAACCTTGTGCCTGTGGGGACGGGGGTGGAGATTAACTAATGGCTTGCGGTCAGTTTTATACAATACAAGAGGGTGACACACTCTTTGAAATCGCAAATCAGTTTGATACAACAGTGGAAAATATCCTGCGGTTTAACCCCGACCTTAATCCCGCAAATCTTCCCGTAGGAAGAACAATATGCGTAATATCTGCCACCAATCAGCCCGTCACCTGTCCGTTAGGTACACTTCCTTACAATGTTAACGCCGGCGATACAATACTTTCTATCGCCCTAAGATTCGGTACAAGTGTGGAGGCACTTCTCCGTGCAAATCCCGATATTGAACCGTACAATCTTCAGGTAGGACAGAGAATTTGTATTGCACAAAGCTTTGGAGAACCTCCCCTCTGCCCTACACGAAATTTTTATGTAGTAAGAAGCGGTGACACCATAAGAAATATTGCACGAAGC
>JAZUPX010000053.1:0-10550 GCA_045605405.1 Clostridia bacterium | reverse complement strand
GTAAGGCTTCAGATAATAGTCAGCGGTATCAGGATTGCTCATAAAGAGATTGAGGATGTTCTTCCCGACAGAAACGATTTTGTAGAGATATACAGATATATCCGCCAGAGAGGTAGCATCAGTGAAGAGCTTGCAAGCCTTTCAGGACAGCTTACGGATACTCTCGGCAGACGTATTATGAGAGATAAAATTATAAATGTTTTAAGAGTATTTAAGGATCTTGATATTTTAAGCTTTAACAAGCTTGGAGATGTGGTGCAGATTACACTCTTTGAAACGGAAAAGGGAAAAAAGGTTTCAATTGACAAGAGCGGGGAATATCAGCGAATCAAAAGAGAAATTGAAGCTATGTATTAAAACACGGATGTGATATTATGGATCAGGCTTTTGAAGTCTTAATGGACAAAATAAAAAAATATAATAAAAATGCAGAGGAAGACCGTGCCTTGATCCTTAAGGCATACACCTGTATGAAAGAGATGCATTCAAGTCAGCTTCGTCACAGTGGTGAGCCGTACTTTATTCATCCCTATGAGGTTGCCTGCATACTTGCCGATATGGAACTTGACACGCAGGCGGTAATAGCAGGGCTTCTTCATGATGTTATCGAGGATACGGAGTTTGGCTATGACCGAATGAAAGAGGAGTTTGGCGAACAGGTTGCAATGCTTGTTGAGGGTGTTACCAAGCTTGACAAAATCAAGTGTATCTCCAAGGAGGAGGCGCATATTGAAAACCTCCGTAAGATGTTTTTTGCCATGGCGGAAGATATCCGGGTGGTACTTATCAAGCTTGCTGACAAGATTCACAATATGCGTACCTTGAAGCATATGAAACCCGAAAAACAGCTTGAAAAGGCAAAGGAAGCTCTTGATGTGTATGCTCCTCTTGCGTACAGACTTGGTATTTCAAAGATTAAGATAGAGCTTGAGGATTTGGCTCTTAAATATCTTGACAGCGTGGCATACTACGAAATTGTAGACGGACTTTCCCAGAAACAGTCCGAGCGTGATGCCTATGTACAGAATGTCCGTGGTGTTATTGCCGACAAAATGGAGGAAATGGGTATTAAATGCCATATTTCCGCCCGTGCAAAGCATATTTACAGTATTTTCAGAAAAATGTATAACCAGAATAAGACTCTGGATGAAATATACGACCTTTTTGCCGTACGTATCATTGTTGATACAGTTGCGGAATGTTATGCGGTGCTTGGTATAGTTCATGAGGAATACAAGCCAATTCCCGGCAGATTCAAGGACTATATTGCGATGCCAAAACCAAATATGTATCAGTCCCTGCACACTACGGTAATCGGTCCCGACGGTCAGCCCTTTGAGATACAAATCCGTACATGGGATATGCATCAGGTTGCCGAACGAGGCATTGCCGCTCATTGGAAGTATAAAGAGGGCAGAGCAGGTGATACAAAAAATCTCGACTGGGTAAACAAGCTTCTTGAAATACAGAGTGAGGCAGTAGACCCCGAGGACTTTATGCGTACCTTAAAAATTGATATGTTTGCCGATGAGGTATTTGTATTCACTCCAAGAGGTGACGTTATAGGTCTTCCTGCAGGCTCTACGCCCATTGACTTTGCGTTCTATATCCACTCTGCCGTTGGTTACAAAATGACAGGGGCAAAGGTTAATTCAAAAATTGTTACCCTTGATTACAAGCTCCAGAACGGAGATATTGTCGAGGTTATAACCTCAAGTGCCAACAAGGGTCCCAGCCGTGACTGGCTCAAGATTGTAAAAACAAGCACGGCACGAAGCAAGATAAATTCCTGGTTTAAAAAGGAAAACCGTGAAATAAATATTGAACGCGGTAAGAATGCCATTGAAACAGAACTCAAGCGTGTGGGAATGAGTCAGAGCGAGCTCTTTAAGAGTAAATATCTTGACCCGATGCTCAAACGTTACGGATTCTCAAACGTAGAAGAAATGTATGCCGCTATCGGCTTCGGTGGAATAACTGCGACAAAGGTTATTACAAGACTTCGTGACAGCTATCAGAATGACCATAAGGAAGAGATTTCTCCCGAAGCTATCTCGAAGATAGGCAAGAAGAGAGGAAAGAGTGACAGCGGTATTGAGGTAAAGGGCGTTGACAATTGTCTTGTCAGACTTTCCCGTTGTTGTAATCCCGTTCCAGGTGATGATATTATAGGCTTTATCACAAGGGGCAGAGGTGTCAGCGTACACAGATGCGACTGTATAAACGTTCTTCCCGAAAACATTACGGAAGATATGAAGAGCCGTATGATTGAGTGTAACTGGCTTGACGACATATCCTCATCCTTTAGTGCGGAAATCAGTATCGAATGTACCAACAGACCGGGTATACTGGCAGATGTTATCGGTGTTGTAGCTGAACAGAAGCTTAACCTTGTTGCAGCAAATGCACGCGGACTTAAGGATAGAACAGCCCTTATCGACCTTACTGTTGAGGTTGAGGACAAAGCGCATATAGAAAGCCTTATCAGAAGACTTCACCGTGTTCCCGGTGTATATGACATAAAGAGAACAAGAGGTTAATTTTATGAATGTACAATGTTTGGTTTTAGGTCAGCTTGGAGTAAATTGCTACATTCTGACAGAGGATAATAAGGCGGTAGTTATTGACCCAGGTGATGAAACGGAGAAAATTTTAAATGCTTTGGAAGAAGAGGGATGTACCCTTGAAAAAATTCTCCTTACCCATGGGCATTTTGACCATACGGGTGCAGTCAGTGAGCTTGCTGAAAAAACAGGAGCAAAGGTCTTTATCCACAGCGGTGATGAAATAATGCTCCGTGATAATACCAAAAACCTCAGCTTCCTTACGGGAGTAGGGGTTAAGACCTATAACGGTGCAGTTGCTCTTGAAACTGCAGGAGAAATCACCCTCGGAAATACGGAGATAAAGTATTTTCATACCCCTGGTCACAGCCAGGGCTCGGTGACATACCTGTGGGAGAATAATCTCTTTTGCGGAGATTTAATCTTCCGCGGTTCTATCGGCAGGTATGATTTCGGCGACCTTAAAACAGAGCTTCAGTCAATAAAGCTTTTGCTCGATAACTTTGACGACTCTACTAAGCTTTTCCCCGGACACGGAATGTCAACAAGCATAGGCTATGAGCGTATGAATAACCCCTATATAGGAATGATATAAATGAATATAATAACAAACGGGCATTCCTTTGAGGATGCAGTAAGACAGATTCTGCAGCTGTTTTTTGACCTTAATTCCGACTTTACGGCAGAATCCGTCCTGCAGATTGATGAAAATTCATATATTGCAAAAGCTAAAGTCACCCTCGGCGAAAAAACCGCCGAGGGTGAAATAAAAGCTACGCTTTTTTCTCCCGAGAAAAGACAAATAAGCGACCTTGTTAAAAAGTCGGTGTTTTTTGCCTGCAAGAAGCTTTCAGATATGCCCACTCCATGGGGAATTTCTACAGGAATACGCCCTGCGAAAACGGCACGGATGATGCTCGACGAAAATAAAACTGATGAAGAAATTCTTCACTATATGGAGGAAGAATTTTTTGTAACCCCTAAAAAGGCACGTCTTAGTCTGGATGTGGCAAAAACAGAGTTTGAACTTTTGAAAAACCGTGAAGAAAACACAGTCAGCTTATATGTGGGAGTACCGTTTTGCCCTACTCGGTGTGCTTACTGTTCCTTTATATCTCAGGCGGTGGCACATAATCAGAAGTTTGTTAAACCGTATGTGGAGGCATTGCTCAAGGAAATTGAAGAAACTTCCCGTATGGCTGATAGCCTAGGCTACAAGGTAGAAACAATCTATTTCGGGGGCGGTACACCAACAACATTATCTCCCGACGACTTGGATAGACTTATAAAGCGTGTCAAAGACTGTTTTGATGTAACTACTCTCCGTGAATTTACCGTAGAGGCAGGCAGACCCGATACATTTTCTGATGAAATGCTTTCAGTTTTATGGGAAAACGGAGTAAACCGCATAAGCATAAATCCACAGACTATGAATCAGAAAACCCTTGACAAGATAGGCAGACGGCATAGCGTTGAGGATACAATAAGGGCTTTTGAAATGACTAAAAAATATGATTTCAGCATAAATGCCGACCTTATTGCAGGGCTTCCTGATGAAAGCACGGAGGACTTCAGAAAAACGGTAGAGGAGGTATGTGCTCTTTCACCCCACGCGGTGACGGTGCATACAATGTATCTTAAACGGGCGGCACGGCTTATCTCAGATTTTGAGAAGCTGAGGTTTTCAAAGGATATGGATTCTATGGTGCAGTTGTCCTATGACTACCTTACAGAAAAAGGCTACAATCCATACTACCTTTACAAGCAAAAAAACACCCTTGGAAATCTTGAAAATGTAGGTTTTTCCAAAAAAGGACACGAAAGCCTTTACAACATTTTTATAATGGAGGAAATACAGACCATTCTTGCAATGGGCGGAGGTGCTTCCACGAAAATGGTAAAGGGTGACAGAATAGAGCGCGTATTCAATCCCAAGGAAGCCTCCGACTATATTAACCGAATTGATGAAATAATAGAAAAGAAGAAAGCGGCACTTGAATTTTTGAGGTGAATATAATGATTAACTTTACCTACGAAAACGAAAAACTGAGTACAGAAAAAAGAATTACGGTGGGAAAGCTTGTTGAGGAGATGGGGCTTTCATCCTCTGTCCTTGCCTGCAAGGTGGACGGAAAGATTGTTTCTGCAGATTATGTTATTGAGGAAAATGATGTAATAGAGCCACTTACAATAAGCTCCGACGAGGGATACCTTATATATAAGGAGTCCCTCATATTGGTGCTTCTCCACGCCGTTGAAATGACTGATGCAAACGCTGTTTTTGTCAGACAGTCTGTAAATAAGTCCACATATTTTGAAATGGAAACGGATAAGGACAGAGAGGGGCTTGCGAGAGAACTTAAAACTGCTATGCAACAAATAGTTGCGGACAATACAGAATTTCGTTCTGTCAAGCTCAGCCGCTTACAGGCGGCAACACTGTTTCTTGAAAGCGGAGAAGAGGAAAGGGCAGAGGAAATCGCATCTCTCCCTGCCGAGTATATTACCGTATGCAAAACGGCAAAGAGGTATCACCTTACCTATCAGCCAATTGCATACAGCGTGAGGGCATTGTCTGTATTTGATATACAGCCGTTTGACGACGGATTTTTGCTTAAATATCCTGCCGATTATACCGTTAATACAATACCTCAGTTGAAACAGGGTATAAAGGTTCATAACGCTATTGAAGATTACCGTGACTGGATAACAACGATAGGAATTGACAATATCTTTGACCTGAATAAAACCATACGTGAAAACCGTATTGCAGAGCTTATCAATATGGCGGAGGGGCTTCACGAAAAAAGAATCAGCCGTATTGCAGACAGAATCAAGGAATGTCCTCAAATAAAGGTTATTCTCATTGCAGGCCCGTCATCTTCGGGGAAAACATCCTTTGCAAACAGACTGTGCCTGCACCTGAAAATAAATCATATCAACCCCGTCGTTATATCTCTTGATGATTACTATGTGGATGACGAGAGAATGCCCCGTGACGAAAAGGGGGAGATGGATTTTGAATGTGTGGAAGCCATTGACTATGAGCTTTTTAATGAACATCTTTCTCTGCTTTCCAAAGGCGAAACCGTGGAAATCCCCCGATACGACTTTAAAATCAGGAAAAGGGTAAAGGGGCAGACGCTCACCCTTTCAGATAATCAGATTATAATTGCGGAGGGTATCCATGCCCTTAATGAGCTTCTGACAAGCCGTGTAGCTCGCGAAAACAAATATAAAATATATCTTAGCTGTCTTACAAGTCTGTGTCTTGATGAATACAATGCGTTTTCACCCACGGACAACAGACTACTGAGGCGTATGATTCGTGATGCACAGCACAGAAATACTCCTGCCGAGGAAACTTTCAGGTTATGGAAGAGTGTCCGCCGTGGGGAGCAAAAATATATATTCCCTTTTGAAAGTGAAGCTGACGAGGTGTTCAATTCTTCGCTTGTATACGAACTGGCAGTAATCAAAAAGCCTGCCCTTAGGCTTCTTGAGGGAATTACCCCAAAAAGCCCTCATTACAGCCGTGCGAGAAGACTTATTAAGCTTTTGTCCTATTTTAATGAGTTTGACCCTGCACCGATTCCGCCCACCTCCATTATCCGCGAATTTATCGGCGGAAGTACAATAGTGCATTAATAACAGAAAATCGTCTTATGAAACAATCATAAGACGATTTATTTATTCCGTAAATTCCACATTGGAAAATACATTTGAAATTGTATCGTAAATACGCTCACTTTCGCGTTTCCCGTGAATAACTATTTTCCTCGGTGCAATGGTTATAAGTGCACTTAAGATTATGTCCTCACGGGTAAATCCCTCATCGCTGAAAACCGATTCTTCGCAGTAAAAATCAGTGATATCACGATGCCTTTTATTGTAAATCTTCAAAACCCCGCCTGAATTTTTTATATAGACAGTATTTTCCTTAGGAGCTTGCACAGATACAAAAAAGCGGAGCATATTCATAAATTCATCATACTCGCGCATTGCGTAGATTTCTTCTGCCGCATCATGGCATAGGTTTCTTAATTCATCCTTATATTCTCCCAGTCTGAAATTAACAAAACCGTTTATAATAATAGAGCCGTTTTCTTTAAGAAAGTCGAGAGCTTTCTCCTCAATAAGCGCACGACGTCTTTCGTAGTGGATTGCATCCATTACATCAAGGCTGTTACCATCGGCGTGGCTTATGGCAAGGCTTACTATTTCCATTCTTTCACCAGGTGTTGAATGGGGAAATTCACTCTCCGCAATTTTTTTAAGAAGCGGCTTTTCGTAATGTGCCATTATTTCCTCTGTAATCTGCGTAGCAAATTCATATATATCGGTATTCTCGGGCAGATTCAGGGCAGTATTTAATTCCAAAAACTATCACCTCATTTACTTTTATGTAGTCATCAGAGGTATAATAGAGCCTATATCAAGAACTTCTCCTTCCTTAAGTTTTTTTATGCTGATATTTTTAGATGAAAGAAATTTTCTTATTTTTTCTGAATCGGGAAGCAGGTCGATATCACCGTTTATAAGAAGTTCATTTTTGCTTCCCATACCACAGCATCCCCCAAAGAAGCCAGTTGAAAATCCGGAAAGAAAAATGTTGTCGTTTGATATAAGTAAAACTTCCATCTCTGCGTTTTCTCCTGCCCGTGCAATGGAAATATCACCTGTAATAAAGGAGTTTTCGTCAATGGGGCAGATTGAACATTTGGCGTAACCTTGTTTTACTTCAATTATTTCATACCCCTCGGTCAATAGTGTTGCATATAACACTTCGTCGCATACCTTTTTATTTAAAAAGCATTTTTTTCCGACTATACCAACATTATATGCGCTGTCTTTCGGGTAGTGCCTGCCCAAGGAATTTTTACCCTCGATTATCTGGAACCCGTAATGAGAGAGTGCGTTTTTATAGTATGCGTAACTTTCGGGAGGACATACGGCTTTTTTTGAGGAAATAATTACAATTCCCAAATCTGCGTGCCTGCGCATAGATGTAGGAAGACACTCAATCTCGGGCGGTATAATAACCGTTGCATCGGGAATATTGGTATCGGCTATAAAAAGTGTAACTTTTTCTTTCGGTAAGTAGGGGTAATTCATATAATCAATCCTTAAAAAAATGAGCTGTAAAAATTTTTTACAGCCCATTTTTAATAGTTTAGTTTTTGGAAGATGCACTGAGTCTTGCAAGTGACCTTTTAAGCTTGATTTCAGCAAGCTTATACTCATACTCGCTTTTTGGGGTGGAAGCAAGACGGGTTTGTGCCTTTTCCTTTGCTTTTTCCGCACGGGCTATATCAATGTCCTCGCCCCATTCAAAGGTAGAGGCAACAACTCTTACAACGCCGTCGGTAACGCTTACCATACCGCCTGAACAAGCGGCTTTTTTCTCCCACTGGGCAGTCACAACCTTTACAACGCCTATGGAAAGTGCCGCAACATAGTTTGCACGTTTGGCAAGTATGCCTACATCACCCTCGGTTGTGCGGAGAATTATTTTCTGAGCCTTCCCGTCGAAACAAATTCCGTCGGGAGTAACTATTTGTAAATCAAATTCGTTCATATTATCAGTCCTGTCGGGCTATTATTTTTTAGCTTTTTCAATAGCTTCTTCAATTGTTCCTACGAAAAGGAATGCAGATTCGGGCAGGTCATCATGCTTACCCTCAATAATTTCCTTGAAACCGCGGATGGTTTCTTTAAGGGGAACATATTTACCCTCCATACCCGTAAACTGTTCTGCAACGGAGAATGGCTGAGAGAGGAATCTCTGTACTTTTCTTGCACGGCTTACGGTAAGCTTATCTTCTTCACTAAGCTCATCCATACCCATAATTGCAATAATATCCTGAAGTTCGTTATATCTCTGAAGTATCTTCTGCACATCCCTTGCAACCTCATAATGCTCTATACCAACTACATCGGGAGAAAGTATTCTTGATGTGGAGTCAAGAGGGTCAACCGCAGGATAAATACCCTGCGATGCAATCTGTCTTGAAAGAACTGTTGTAGCATCAAGGTGAGCAAATGTCGTTGCAGGAGCAGGGTCAGTAAGGTCGTCGGCAGGCACATATACAGCCTGAACGGATGTAATTGAGCCTTTCTTTGTGGATGTGATTCTTTCCTGCAATGCACCCATTTCAGTTGCCAGCGTGGGCTGATAGCCAACGGCAGAGGGCATACGACCAAGAAGTGCGGAAACCTCACTTCCTGCCTGAGTGAAACGGAAGATGTTATCAATGAAAAGAAGCACGTCCTGCCCCTCTCTGTCACGGAAATATTCTGCCATTGTAAGACCGGAAAGAGCAACTCTCATTCTTGCTCCCGGGGGCTCATTCATCTGACCGTAAACGAGAGCGGTTTTATTAATAACGCCTGATTCTTTCATTTCGTTGTAGAGGTCATTGCCCTCACGTGTTCTTTCGCCAACGCCGGTAAATACACTAAGACCGCCGTGCTGTTTAGCTACGTTATTGATAAGCTCCATAATAAGAACTGTCTTACCAACACCTGCACCGCCGAAAAGACCAATCTTACCGCCCTTTGCATAAGGACAGATAAGGTCAACTACCTTGATACCCGTTTCGAGGATTTCGGTAGTGCTTTCCTGCTCGTCATAACCCGGAGCAGGACGGTGAATTTCCCATTTTTCGGGGTTTTCAGGTGCGGGCTGATTGTCAACGGGTTCGCCAAGCAGATTGAATATTCTGCCGAGTGTACATTCACCAACGGGAACGCTGATACCCTTGCCCGTGTCAACGGCATCCATACCGCGTACAAGTCCGTCGGTAGAGCTCATTGCAATACAGCGGACAACATCATCACCAATGTGCTGAGCAACCTCAAGAGTGATTTTACGCTCTCCCTGGGTTATCTCAATTGCATTAAGCAGATTGGGAAGATGTCCGTTTTCAAATTTAATATCAAGTACAGGCCCGATAACAGATATTACCTTGCCTATGTTTTTTTCTGCCATGGATTTTCAATCCTTTCATTATTGGTTGGAACCAGCGACGATTTCAGTAATTTCCTGCGTAATCGCCGCCTGCCTTGCTCTGTTATATGTCAGACTGAGGCTGTCAATAATCTCCCCTGCATTATCGGTAGCATTTTCCATTGCAGTACGTCTTGCGCTAAGCTCTGATGCAATGGATTCACAAACACCGCCGTAAATAATACCGCTGATGTAGTGGGGAATAATCTGACCGAATACCACCTCGGGCGAGGGGTCATACTCAATAAGAGCTTTCTTTTTATCACCGTCACCCTTTGAGGTAAGAGGAAGAATTTCCTTTGATGCAGGAAGCTGTGTCAGCATATTCACAAACCCCGTGTAATAAATGTCAAGGGATGTAAATTCACCCTTTTCAAAAGCTTCCGCAAGTGCCTGACCTATACTGTTGCAATCGCTGATTTTCACGTCAGCGGCAATCTGGTATTCAGTAGTGAAAAAGGATACGTCTTTCTTTGCGAAATGCTCCACAACCTTTTTCCCTATGGGGAAAATAATATCACCGCCGTTATAACTGAGGGATTTAAAGAGGTTGTTGTTATATCCTCCTGCAAGACCGCGGTCACCTGCAATTACTATATGACACGCCTTACCCTCTTTCTTTTGTGTGAAAGGGGAGGAGAAATCAACTGTGCCTGATGCAATGTCGGAGAGTGCCTCGGAAAGCGTTTCAAAGAAAGGTCTGCTTTCTTCAATCTTTTCTTTCGCCTTACGCATCTTACTGGTTGCAACAAGCTGCATTGCCTTTGTAATCTGACGGGTGTTTTCGACGCTTTTTATTCTGTTTTTAATTGCTTTCATTGAAGCCATTATGCGTCACCTCATTTACGGGAGAGAAACTTTTCACTGCACTCTCGGGCTGCTTTTTTAATCATTTCCTCAGTTTCCTCGGAGAGAGTTCCTGACTCTGCAATATTGGAAACAATCTTGGGGTATGTGTTGTCAACATATTCGTAGAG
>JAZUPX010000052.1:0-4357 GCA_045605405.1 Clostridia bacterium | reverse complement strand
GAAGAAGGGCTTGGGGATATTGATACGCAGTTTATTGATATGCTCAATATCTTCTGGGAACCGGGCATTACCAGTTTACAGGCGAGCCGAAACCTTTTCATTGTATCCTTGAAAGACAATGACCTACTTGAAATGGAATACCCGCAGCTTCGCGGCAAAATCGGGGGCAAGGTCATAGACGTCAAAGAATATGTGTATGACGATGCAGTCGATGTGACAAATAAATCAGTCGTAGTTGACTGGTATTACAAAAAGCGTAACACGGCAGGTAAGACCGTTTTACACTTCTGCAAATTTGTGGGCAGCGAGGTTTTATTTGCTTCCGAAAACGACCCTGCATATGCAGAGAACGGCTTTTATAATCACGGCTTATATCCTGTGGAGTTTGACGTGCTGTTTCCCGAGGAGGGTACGCCTGTAGGCTTCGGATATATCGCGATTATGAAGTCACCGCAGATGTACATAGATAAGCTTCAGCAAGTCATCTTGGAGAACACTATCAAGGCAACAAAGCCGCGATTCTTTGCAAAGAAGAATGTAGGTATCAACATTGAAGAATTCAAGGATGATACGAAAGACATTGTTTGGGTAGAGGGTGACATTGATGAGGAACGCCTCAGACAGATTGACATACAGCAAGTAAGCGGCGCGGCACTGAACATCCTTCAGATGAAGATAGATGAGCTTAAGGAGACATCGGGAAATCGTGACGTATCGCAAGGATCCACGAGCGGCGGCGTAACTGCCGCAGCGGCAATTGCGGCACTACAGGAAGCAGGCAACAAGCTTAGCCGTGATTTAATTTCTGCATCGTATCGCTCTTATACAAGAGAATGCTACCTTGCCATAGAGCTTATGCGGCAATTCTACGATGAAACGCGCTCCTTCCGCATCACGGGAGAGACGGGCAAACATGAGTTTGTGGACTTTAACAACAGCATGATGCAGGGCGAAGCGATTCCCCCGGCATACGAAGGGCAGGAGGGTGAAGAGGGATATGTACGGCTATTCCGCAAACCTGTATACGACATTGTTGTTAAACCACAGAAGCGTTCGCCGTACTCGAAGATGGCGCAGAATGAGCTTGCAAAGGAAATGTACAATATGGGGTTCTTTAATCCCGAACTTGCGGAACAGACAATGACGGCCTTGGAGCTTATGGATTTTGACGGCATAGAAGCTGTGAAAGACAGGGTGCAACAGGGACAGACGCTTATGAACATGCTGAATCAAATGGCGCAGGAGCTTGCAATGTTAAAAAATTATGTGGGAATAGGCACACAAAGCGGCGTAACAATGCCCGTGCCGAACACACAAAGCGTCAGCATGGGTACAGCACAGAAAAATGCACAGAAAGAAACAATGACAGACTATGGAGCGAGGCTTGCGGGACGCGCAAACCCTGACATGAACAATGGTTAGGGCAACTTACAGGGTCGGAGAAAACATGCACACTTTATCTGTCTCAGGACATGCGAACTACGCCGAATACGGCAAGGATATTGTGTGTGCGGGGGTATCGGCACTGGTGCAGGCGCTTATGGGCTGGTGTGAGGAAAACTACGATAAAGTTTCTTGTATGAGCGTTGACAAAGAAAGTGGCGAAGTCATTGTCTCCTGCATGGGGAATGAAGATGTTTCAGCAGTCTTTTATATGACAGCCATTGGTTTGGAGCAACTGGCAAACAGTTACTCCGGCCATGTGCAGATAGATATTATCGGGATTGCCGATTGACTCTTGGGAACAGACCATGAGAAAGGGGGCATTTAAGATGCCTAAGAATGAAAGAAAAATGCTTAAAGTAGACTTGCAACTGTTCAGCGATGGCGGAGCGGCAGTCGGAGCAGAGGGCTCTACGCAAGCTACAGAGGGCGCACCAAAGGTTGAGGCAAAGCCGAGCGGAAGCAACCGCCGCTCAAAGTCGGGCGAATTTGAAAATGTGGTGTTCGGAAAACAGGAGAGCGCACCTATAGCCGAAACGCAAAACCCTGTCGCCGAGGGACAGCTCACGGGTGCGGGCAAAACGGATGTATCGACTACATCTGATACGCTTGAAGAACGGAAAAAAGCATTTAATGACCTTATCAATGGAGAGTATAAGGACCTATATCAGGAGAATTTTCAGAATGTATTTGACCGCAGATTCAAGCAAGTAAAGGGCATGGAAGCAGAGCTTGCCGCACAGAAGCCTATTCTTGAAAAGCTTATGGCGAGATATGGCGTAAATGATGTGGCACAGCTGGACCGCGCCTTAACGGAAGATACCGAATATTGGGAGCGCGTTGCCGAAGAAAACGGTATGACGGTCGAACAATGGCACGCCATGGACAAGCTGAAGCGTGAGAATGCAGAGCTGATAGCCATGCGCCGCAGAGAAATTGGAGAGCGTCAAGCACAAAGACAGCTTAACACGTGGTACACGGAAGCAGACAAGGTAAAGGAGCTTTATCCGTCCTTCGATTTTGCGAGAGAAGCACAGAATCCTGAATTTCTGAAACTTTTGAAAAGCGGAGTCGGTGTTGAGCATGCATACAGAACGCTTCATCTGGATGAGATTACGCAGAATGCCGCAAGGGTAGCCGCACAGACGGCGGATGCGCAGGCACAGGCGAGAATCAAACAGAAAGCTTCGAGACCCTCCGAAAACGGTACATCTTCCCAGTCCGCCGCAATTGTAAGAAACGATGTGTCATCTCTTACCCGTGCAGAACGGGCAGAGATAGCACGGAGAGTACAGCGGGGAGACAAAATAACATTCTGATTGCTCCCCAAACTTAGAAGGGAGAAAACACTATGAAACATTTTATGTACAATCTTCAGCACTTTGCTGAATTAAACACAAACCTTACATCTTCCGAAGGACTTTCCAAGGAGATGAAAACCTACTACAGCGATTATCTTATTGATAACGCTATTCCGAAGCTTGTTCATGACCAGTTCGGACAGAAGCATCCCATTCCGAAGAATGGCGGTAAGACGATTGAATTCAGAAAGTACAGTCCGCTTCCCAAGTTGACTACACCGATTTCCGAAGGGGTAACACCTGACGGACAGAGCCTTAACATGACAACCATTGAGGCTACCGTGGCGCAGTATGGCGGTTACATTACACTTTCTGATGTGCTGATGCTGACCGCGATTGACAACAACCTTGTACAGGCTACGAAGCTTCTCGGTGCACAGGCAGGCGCTACACTTGACACGATTACCCGTGAAGTATTAAACGGCGGTACAAATGTTATCTTCGCAGGCGGCAAATCCGCAAGAACAGCACTTGACGAAACCTCTTTACTTACTGTTGAAGATATCAAGAAAGCTGTACGTCTTCTTAAGAGCCAAAATGCTGAAAAGGTTAACGGTTCATGGGTAGGTATCATTCATCCTGATATCTCCTACGACCTTACCAATGACCCGGCATGGAAGGATGTTAAAACCTATTCGGACCCGTCCGACATTTATGAGGGCGAAATCGGTAAGCTGTATGGCGTTCGCTTCGTGGAAACCACGGAAGCCAAAATCTGGGCAGGCGCAGGCAATGGAAGCAGAGCCGTATATTCTACGCTTATCCTCGGTGACAATGCATACGGCGTAACTGAGATTACGGGCGGCGGTCTTGAGCATATCGTAAAACAGCTTGGAAGTGCCGGTACGGGCGACCCGCTCAATCAGAGAGCGACCGCGGGTTGGAAGGCTACAAAGGTTGCAGAGCGACTTGTAGAAAACTATATGGTTCGAATAGAATCCGCTTCCACCTTTAATCCCACGGCAAATAACTAAACTGCGTTTATAGCGGAGTATGAAAGGAGAAACCAAAATGGCAAAGGACCAGGCAAATACAGAAGCGGTCAATCTCGCTGACGTTAAGGCACAGATTGAAGCGATGAAAGAGGAAATGCTTGCAGCGGCGCGCGAGGAAGCCGCAAGGATTGTGGCTGATGCAAAGGCCACTGCGAGCGGGGAACTTACAGAGGAACAGAAAAAGGCACGTGAAAAAGAGGAAGCCTACTACAATGAGCTTGTAGAGGTGAAGCTGTTCAAGGATAACAACAAGTACAAGGATGATGTATTTGTTTCCGTAAACGGTGAAAACTGCGTTATCAAGCGCGGGGAAAAGGTGAAAATCAAGCGTAAGTTTGCAGAAGTGCTTGATAATTCCGATTTACAGGATTACGAGACAAGCAAGCTGATTGAAAAAAAGTCAAGCGAGTTTGCAAATAGCGAGTTTTAACTGAATACGCCGCGATGACAAAAAACTCTATGACACGGCATGGGGACAGCTTCAGGGGGTTGTCCCCTTTTCCGTATAAAGGTGGTAAATATGGCTGATGTAATCAAACTAAAGGGCGGCAGCGGGGA